>JBIIGP010000186.1:0-4352 GCA_044236415.1 Acidimicrobiales bacterium
GCTGTTGCGTTCATCCGCGACGGCATCATCATCGAGACCATCGGCCCAGCTGGCCTTCGCTATCTGCCCTTCTTGGCCTCGCTGTTCTTCTTCATCTTGATCACGAACATCTTCGAGGTCATCCCGTTCTTCCACATGCCGGGTAACGCCCGTATGGCTGGTCCGGCCGTGCTTGCGCTTCTCACCTGGGTGTATTTCATCGCCGTGGGCATCAAGCACCAAGGCCTGAAGTACTTCTGGAACTCGGTTGCGCCTCCCGGCGTGCCGAAGGCGCTCCTGCCGCTCGTGGTCCCGATCGAACTTCTCTCGACGTTCATCGTTCGCCCGTTCTCGCTGGCCGTCCGACTCTTCGCCAACATGCTGGCGGGTCACATTCTTCTTGTGACCTTCTCCGTGCTCTGCATCACCCTTTGGGGAGCCTCACTGCTTCTGGCCGTGTTGCCGTTCTCCTTCGTGATGCTTGTAGGCCTTACCGGCTTCGAAATCATGGTGGCCTTCCTTCAGGCCTACATCTTCACCATTCTCGCCTCGGTGTACATCGGTAGCTCGATGCACGCGGAGCACTGATTCCAAGATCGCAACCGGAGCATCCGCTCCACCGCAACCATTGTCGTCACCGGGGCTCGCCGGGGGCGCAACACCCACAACAGGAGAGCAATCACCAATGAGCATCCTTGCGCAAGCCACAACCGCTGCAGAAGCAGCACTTACCGCCGCCGATCAGAAGTCGATCTCGGCTGCTGGTTACGCCGGCCTTGCCTACGGTCTCGCGACCCTCGGCCCAGGCATTGGCATCGGTTACCTCGTAGGCCAGTCAGTTCAGGCCATGGCTCGTCAGCCAGAGGCCGCCGGCATGGTGCGTACCACCATGTTCCTCGGTATCGCATTCACCGAAGCCCTTGCCCTCATCGGCTTCGTTGTCTTCATTCTTCTGAAGTTCGTCTGATTCTCCTTTTGGGTGTTGCGCACCTGTCCCCGCTTCGGCGGGGACAGGTGACGCCCAAAAAGGATTCGCTGTACTGAAGTTCTTTGTACTGAAGCAGTTTCTTTTCTGTCCACGACGCACGCTCTAAGGAGTTCCACGTGCTCGCTTCGATTCTGGTGCTGGCCGCTGAAGCCTCTACCACTGCCGCCGAGTTACTCGACCAAGCAGCTGGAGACGCAGAGGCAGTCAAGAATCCGATCCTCCCCACCATCAACGAGATGTTCTGGGCAGCGATCTTCTTCATCGCGCTTTGGACGCTGATGAAGTTCGTTCTGCTTCCACGCATCACCAAGGTGATGGACGGAAGAACCGACAAAATTCGTGACGATCTCGCCGCTGCCGAGGCAGCCGAGACAGAGCGCGTCGCCAAGCTCGAGCAGTATGAGGCCGGTCTCGCCGGTGCTCGCGCTGAGGCCGTCACCATTCTTGAGGCCTCACGGGCCGAGGGTGATGCCGAACGTCGCACGCAGATTGCCGCCGCCGAGGCCGAAGTCGCTGCTGCCCGTGCCGAGGCCGCAGCTGAAATCGCCGACGCAAAGGCCCGTGCCCGCAGCGAACTCACTGGCTCCATCACTGACATTGCTGTCGGTGCTGCCGAAGCCGTCATCCAAAAGCCGCTCGACCGTGCTGCCCAGGGCCGCATCGTCGAGGACTACGTCAACTCCTCCGGCCAGAACTGAGAGGGCTGAACAATGAACTTTCTTCTCGCCTCTAGCGCTGAAAACGGCATCATCATCCCAGGCGACACCAACGAGGTCATCTGGGGAACGATTTCGTTCACCATTGTCGTCCTGTTGTTTCTTTGGAAGGGTCTCGGCCCCGTCAAGGTGATGTGGCACGCCCGCATCGATCGCATCCGCAACGAGGTCACCTCCGCTGCCGACACTCGTGCAGCGGCCGAAGCCAAGTTGGCCGAGGTTGAATCCAACATTGCGAACGCCGCCGACGAACGCCAGCGCATCATTGCTGGTGCCCGCACCGACGCACAGACGGTGAAGGCACAGATCATCACTCGAGCTGGCACCGACGCTGCTGACCTCAAGGCACGTGGTCTTGCCGATGCGCAATCAGCAAAGCTGCAGGCCACATCTGATCTTCAAGCCGAAATCGGAGTGCTCGCACTTGGTGCGGCCGAAAAGGTCGTGGCCAACAGTCTCGATGCGGCAACGCAAAACGAACTCATCGATAGCTACATCAACAGCGTGGGGGCAAGCTCATGAGCGACCGTACCGACCTCTACGCCAGCGCATTTCTTTCGCTTGTCCGTGCCGAAGGCTCGGGCAACGAGGTTCTCGATGAACTCTTCCGTGTGTCGCGCACGATTGAAGGCAACGACGAATTGCGCACAGCGCTTTCCGATCCGCACCTTCCCGCCGACCGTCGCACGCAAATCGTTCAAGACCTGCTCGAAGGTAAAGCACACGCACTCACTATTTCGTTGGTGTCCACCACCATCACCAATGGCCGAGTTCGCGACCTGCCGATCATCGTCGACAGCATGCTTGCTCGTAACGCTGCAACCGGCGACAAGGTTGTTGCGCAGGTTCGTTCGGCGGTCGCACTGACCGACGAACAGAAGTCCCGTCTCGCCGCCGCTTTGGCGAAGAAGACCGGCAAGCAGATCGAGGTCGTGGTCGATGTCGACCCCAGCGTCCTCGGTGGCATCGTCACCCAGATCGGCGACACCGTCATCGACGGTTCTGTGCGTCAGCGTCTGTCCCAACTCCGTGAATCGTTCTGAGATCAGAGGATCCTGTAATGGCTGAACTCACCATCAACACCGGCGACATCACCGCCGCCCTCCAGAAGAACCTGGCGGGATTCAAACCTGAACTTGAGTCGACCCAGGTCGGCCGAGTGCTCGAAGTGGGCGACGGTATCGCTCGCGTGTCGGGCCTTCCCGATGTCGGCGTAAACGAACTCCTCGAGTTCGAAGGCGGCACGGTCGGTCTCGCACTGAACCTCGACGAGGACTCCATCGGCGCCGTTATCGTCGGCGATGCCGAGCACGCTGCTGCGGTTGAAGAAGGATCACCAGTGCGTGCCACTGGCCGCATTCTTTCGATGCCAGTCGGCGATGCGCTTCTCGGTCGCGTCGTGAACGCTCTCGGTGAACCCATCGACGGCAAGGGCCCGATCGTCGGCGCGATTCAGCGCCGTATGGAAATTCAGGCTCCTGGCATCACCGGTCGTAAGCCCGTGCACGAACCGCTGCAGACTGGCATCAAGGCCATCGACGCCATGACCCCAATCGGTCGTGGACAGCGCGAACTCGTCATCGGCGACCGCAAGACCGGCAAGACCACGGTGTGCATCGACACGATCCTGAACCAAAAGGGTCTTGGCGTGAAGTGCATCTACGTCGCCATTGGTCAGAAGTCATCGACCGTTGCGCAGACCGTGAGCACGCTCACCGAATACGGCGCCATGGACTACACCGTCGTCGTGGTGGCTCCGGCCTCCGACCCGGCACCGTTCAAGTACCTCGCACCGTTCGCTGGTTGTGCAATTGGTCAGCACTGGATGGACAACGGCGAACACAGCCTCATCGTGTACGACGATCTTTCCAAGCAGGCCGAGGCCTACCGCCAGATGTCGCTTCTTCTTCGTCGCCCACCAGGCCGCGAGGCATACCCCGGCGACGTCTTCTATCTCCACTCCCGTCTGCTTGAGCGTGCCGCAAAGCTTTCCGACGCTCTCGGTGCCGGTTCACTCACCGCACTTCCGGTCATTGAAACCAAGGCTGGCGACGTTTCGGCGTACATCCCCACCAATGTGATTTCGATCACCGACGGACAGGTGTACCTGCAGGACGATCTCTTCAAGTCCGGTGTTCGTCCGGCTGTCGACGTGGGTATCTCGGTGTCTCGCGTGGGCGGCGACGCACAGATCAAGGCCATGAAGAAGGTTTCCGGTTCGCTCAAGCTCGACCTTGCGCAGTTCCGTGAACTCGAAGCATTCGCAACCTTCGGTTCCGAACTCGACAAGATCTCGGCTGCACAGCTTGAGCGTGGTTACCGCCTCGTCGAACTGCTGAAGCAGAACCTCAACTCGCCGATGCCGGTTGAAGAACAGGTTGTCGTCATCTTCGCTGGTGCGAACGGTTACGCCGACTCGATTCCGGTTGGCGATGTCAAGCGTTATGAAGCCGATCTTCTCGACTTCATGCGCGGTCGTTACGGCTCGATTCTCGATGAGATTCGTTCGACCGGTGAACTTCCCGACGCACTCAAGGGCGCTGTCGAAGCATTCACCAAGGAATTTGCAGCAACCGAAACCGCCTCTGCCGGATCCAACGAGGACTGAGTCATGGCTGGTGGTCAGGAGCGGATCCTTCGTCGACGCATTAAGAGCGTCGAGTCAACGA
>JBIIGP010000187.1:0-4340 GCA_044236415.1 Acidimicrobiales bacterium
AGATGTCGGAGGATTGTGGTCTTGATGCCAAAGTCGTAGGCCACGACACGCTTAGGGATTCGACCATCGGTGCCGGTGAAGGCGAACTCGTAGGGCGATGCGCAGGTCACCAAACTGACCAGATCGACGCCACTCGTTCCGTGCTCGGCCTTCGCGGCGGCGAGAAGCGCTGATTCAGATGCAGTACCAAACGCACCGGGCATCGCACCGAGGTCTCGGATGTGGCGGGTAAGGCGACGTGTGTCGATGCCTGCAATGCCAGGGACACCAGCCTTCTGAAGGAACGACTGGAGATCACCTTCGGCTCGCCAGTTGCTGCGGCGGCGAGCCATATCGCGAATGATGATGCCGCGAGTGAATGGCCGGCGCGATTCGTCGTCGAATGAAGTGACGCCGTAGTTGCCGATATGGGGATAGGTGAACGTAATGAGCTGACCGGCATAGGAAGGGTCGGTGATGATTTCCTGATAGCCCGTAAGTGCCGTGTTGAACACGACCTCACCGGAGGTGATGCCATCGTCGCGTCGAGCGCCAATTGCTTCACCTTCAAACACGGTGCCGTCGGCGAGAACCAACAGTGCTTCTTCGATACCGCTCATCGTTGTGCCTCTCCGTCGAACACGGTCGGGACGCCACACAGAAGCGTGTAGCGGACTTTGCCGCGCACGACGCGCCCCGCATAGGGCGTGTTGTCGGATTTACTTGCAAGTGCTGCTGGGTCGACTGTCCATTCGAGTGCCGGATCGAAGATCACGAGATGCGCAGGCGCGTCGGCCTCGATCGTTCGGCCATGAATATCGTCAATGCGGGCGATCGCCGCTGGATTCCAGGACATCTTCGCCATGAATTCCGTCATGGTGAGGACTCCCGGTTCGACCAACTCGGTGATTCCGAGGGCAAGCGCAGTTTCGAGTCCGAGCATTCCGCACGGCGCGTGATCGAACGGAGCTTCTTTGACGTCGGCAGTGTGCGGAGCATGATCCGTAGCGATGGCATCGATCGTGCCATCGGCGAGACCAGCCTTGACAGCTGCGACATCGTCTGCGCTGCGCAGAGGAGGATTCACTTTGAACACTGGGTCGTACGACGCGACTTCAGCGTGCGTGAGCGTGAAGTGATGTGGAGTTGCTTCAGCGGTGACGTTGAGGCCACGTGCTTTTGCATCGCGAACCAACGCGACTGCTCCAGCGGTTGACAGATGCTGGAAGTGCACCGCCATTCCGGTAAGTCGTGAAAGGGCAATGTCTCGGAACACCATGAGTTCTTCGGCTTCAGCAGGAATGCCCGGGATACCCAGCCGGCTCGACCACTCGCCTTCGTGCATGTGACCGCCATGGCTAAGGGCCTCGACCTCGCAATGCTGAGCGAGCACAACAGACTCAGGCAAACCTGAGGCGTATTCGAGCGCCCGACGCATGAGTCGGTCGTCCTGCACGCCACACCCATCGTCAGTGAAGATGCGAACGCCCGCCGCAGCAAGTTCGGCCATGGGTGAAAGAGCATCGCCTTCACGGCCGATCGTGATCGAGCCTGAGGAGCGAACGTCGCATAGGCCCGCAGCGATGCCGGCATCAAGCACCTGGCGAACGACCGCAACTGAATCAATAGTTGGTTCAGTGTTCGGCATTGCGACAACTGCGGTGTATCCGCCAAGTGCTGCGGCCCGGCTTCCGGTTTCAATCGTTTCGGCTTCTTCACGGCCTGGTTCGCGCAAGTGCGTGTGAATGTCGACGAACCCAGGAGCAACCACGCATCCGGTGGCATCGATGACCGGGGCATCGGCCAAACCCAGAGTGTTGAGATCGAGTGTCGTTCCGACTGCAGCGATTGTTCCGTCGGGCCGAACTGCAACGTCGGCGATTCGTTCACCGGTGCGGTCGACAACAAGACCGCCGGTGATGATCCATCCTGCTGACTCGGACACTGTTGCCTTTCGATCGGTTGCGTTCAGTGATTCAGACATCGGCTTCGCCTCCCCATGTGGTTCCGCTTCCGAGAAGCAGGAACAAGACCGCCATGCGAACGGCGACGCCGTTGCGGACCTGATCGACGATCACGGTGTTGGGGTGGTCAGCCACCGCTGCATCGATTTCGACACCGCGGTTCATGGGGCCGGGATGCATGATCAGCGCGTGATCAGGGAGCAATTCGGCACGCTTTTCATTGAGACCGAACCTGTTGCTGTATTCGCGGATGCTGGGGATGAGAGCTTCTGTCATGCGCTCGCGCTGCATGCGCAGGAGGTAACAGACATCGACGGTCGGCAACACCGCGTCGATATCGGTACTGATTTTGACTGGCCAGCCTTCAAGGCTGGGTGGCAGCAGTGTTGGTGGCGCGACAAGCGTGACGTCGGCGCCGAGAGCGGTAAATGCCGCAACGTTGCTACGCGCAACTCGCGAGTGGCGAATGTCGCCGACAATTGCGATGTGCTTGCCAGCGACGTCGCCAAAGCGCTGGCGGATCGTGTAGCAATCCAGCAATGCCTGCGTGGGGTGTTCATGCCAACCGTCGCCAGCATTGATCACTGCGCTGGTGGCCCACTGCGCTACCTGGCGGGGGACGCCCGCCGATGCGTGACGAACAACAATCGCGTCGACGCCCATCGCTTCGATGGTTTCAATGGTGTCGCGCAGCGATTCGCCCTTCTTGACCGAAGAGGTACTGACGCTGAAGTTCATGGTGTCGGCCGAAAGTCGCTTCGCTGCAGTTTCGAAGCTAAGACGGGTGCGGGTTGAGTCCTCGAAGAAGAGCGACACCACCGTGCGACCACGGAGTGCAGGCACCTTGGGAATGGTTCGTTCGCTGACTTCCACAAAGGAATCGGTGAGCGTCATGACTTCGTTGATGCCTGCCGCGACGTCGGGGCCAAGGTCTGCGATTGAAAGAAGGTTGCGCATGCGACCGTGTCGGGGGTTCGTGACTGGTCGACTCACTTGACCATCTCCCCTAGGTCGACGCCGTCGGCGGTGACGTCGACGGCTTCGTCGCGCCGCGTCGGGAGGTTTTTGCCAACGAAGTCAGGTCGGATCGGTAGTTCTCGGTGACCGCGGTCGACCATGACGGCAAGCTGTACTGCTCGGGCCCGGCCGTAGTCGGAGAGCGCATCAAGAGCGGCGCGAATCGTGCGGCCGGTGAAGAGCACATCGTCGACCAACACCACCGTGCGGCCATCGAGGTCGCAGGGAATGTCGGTCACGGTTTCCGGAAGGACCGGGCGGAGACCAATGTCGTCTCGATAGAAGGCGACATCGAGGCATCCGAGGGGCACTTCAGAGCCATCAATGAGTTCGAGCGCTTGGCATAACCGGGCCGCCAGGGGGACTCCCCCAGTCTGCAGACCGATCACGACGACATCGTCGAGGCCTTGGTTGCGCTCGATGATTTCGTGGGCCATCCGTTTGGTGGCCCGCTGCATGTCATCAGCGCTCATGACCCGGGTCCGGGCAACAAAAACGCCCCCATAAGGGGGCGTCAAGCGTCGTTCACGTTCAGCCACGTTCGTGGTCCTTCCTGTCCGTTCGGGCCTCACGGGACCCGCTTCACGGTCAGAAGGAGAGTGTATCGCGAGTTAGCGAACCGCGCCTGCGACTGCTGAGAGCACGCCATTTACATAGCGACTGCTGTCATCAGTGCTGTAGGACTTCGCCAGTTCGACCGCTTCAGAGATCACCACGGCAGTCGGAACATCGGGCCGGTGCATGAGCTCGTAGGTAGCCAAACGAAGGATTGCTCGGTCGAGGGCCGGCATTCGATCGACGTCCCAATTGCGGGCATGAGAAGCGATCACTGCGTCGAGGTCAGTCTGGTTCTCCCCCACCCCAACCACGAGTTGAGCAGCGAACTCATCGGGGCCGACAGGCAACGATGCGAGAACGTCGGCGATGGCGTCGCCCTTCATCTCGGTTTCGTAGAGAAGGTGAAACGCGCGCTCGCGGGCGTCGTGTCGATTGGTTGCGTTACCGAGGTCGTCGCTCACGCCCGGGTCAGGTATTCGCCGGTACGAGTGTCGACCTTGACGCGATCGTTGGGTTCGACGAACAGCGGGACCTGAATCACAAGGCCGGTTTCGAGCGTTGCGGGCTTGCGGGCACCTGAAACACGATCACCCTGAATGCCGGGTTCGGTCTCGGCGATGTTGAGCTCGACGGCCGCAGGCAGTTCAACCCCCACGATTTCGTCGCCGTACATCTTGAGTACGGCTTCGCCGTTTTCCACGAGATAGTTCGAGGCATCGCCAAGCGATGACGGGCCCACGTTGAGCTGGTCGTAGGTGGCGTTATCCATGAAGACGTACTCGTCACCTGAGCGGTAGAGGAACTGCATCTCTCGCTTGTCGA
>JBIIGP010000188.1:0-4339 GCA_044236415.1 Acidimicrobiales bacterium
CATCGACGCGGCGCTGAACAAGAACTGTTGTCTGACCCGTTGGAAACCATTCGCGTACGGCTGCTTCACTCGAATCGAGCAAGACTCCTCGGCCGTCGTAGCCACCTCTCGCCGTTTTCAAAACGGCAGCTCCATCGAATCGAGCGATCGCTTCGAACGCTGAATTAAGGTCGCTGACGATAACCGTGTCGGGTTGCGCAATCTCAAGACGTTCAAAGAGCTCGTACTGCCGCTCCTTATCGGTGGCAATCGCCATGGCTGTCGACCCTGGCCGAACAATGACTCCTTCGCTTTCGAGTTGCGCAAGCACCCGATAGTCGACGAGTTCATGGTCAAAAGTCAGTGCGTCACTTTGCGCAGCGAGTCGTCGTAAGTCGTCGAGCGCACGTGCATCGCCCACAAACGCTTGTCGTCCGAAACTGAAGATCGGATCATCTGCCACTTGTGCGAGCGACGTGACCTCCAGCCCTAACTCGTCTGCTGCATCGGCCATCATCACGGCCAGCTGCCCGCCGCCAACGATGCCCACTCGACGCACAGGTTCCATCGGGGCAGGTTAGGCGACCGAGGAAATCTCCAGCCCAGGGCTCTTTGTGGGGCGGACCTTCACGGAAGATTAGCGGCAATCTATTTCCGGTGTTAGTATTCAGGAAACAAAACGCAAAAGACATTTGCCTGCGGGAGCCCCCATGGACGCCGACATTCTGAAGAATCTGACCGATCCGGCGATTCTCTTTTTCTTTCTCGGAGTCACCATCGGTCTCATTCGCTCGAATCTTGAGATTCCCGCCCCGATCGCCAAGTTCCTTTCTCTCTACTTACTCATGGCCCTCGGCTTCAAGGGGGGCCAGGCTCTCGCCGATGCCGGCCTCTCTGGCGATGGCGTAAAGGTCATTGGGGCGGCGATCGTCCTCGCCCTCGTCATCCCGGTGATCTGGTTCTTGGTTCTGCGCAAGCGCATCGATGCTTTCGATGCTGCAGCAATCGCTGCCACCTACGGATCGGTTAGCGCCGTCACCTTCGTGACTGCGTCACAGTTCCTCGTGTCTCGCGGCGACGAGGCTGGCGGCCACATGACCGTCGCGATGGTCTTGATGGAATCCCCCGCCATCATCATGGCGGTGCTTCTCGCCACTTGGGTGCGGGCAAAGTTGAAGACGTCGAACGCGAGCGTTGCCGCTGCTGCCACACCAGCCGCATCGATCCTCAGCGACAAACTCGCCACCGCTGATTCGAGCACGCTTGTTCCCGAGGCTCCACATGCCGCGGGCGTGCGCGGACCCGAGGAAGGTGGAGTCGACACCGAACCACCGATCTCCATCAAAGAGGTTTTCCGCGAAGCCTTCACTGATGGCGTGAATCTCCTCTTGATCGGTTCGATGGTTGTCGGGTTCATCAGTGGTCCCGCCGGCGGTGAAGCAATGGCGCCGTTCATCAACGGTCTATTCAAAGGGCTCCTCTCCTTCTTCTTGCTCGAGATGGGGCTCCTTGTGGCGCGTCGACTTCGCGAGGTACGCGATGTCGGGCCGTTTCTCATTGCCTTCGGCGTCATCGTGCCTTTCATCAATGCAGCACTCGCACTCGCTCTTGGCTGGGCGCTTCGACTTCCCGTCGGCGACCTCACGCTTCTGGCGGTGTTAGCTGCGAGTGGCAGCTACATCGTCGTGCCTGCGGTGGTGCGCTATGCCATTCCTGAAGCAGCGCCAAGTCGATATCTCACCCTCGCTCTCGGCATCACGTTCCCGATCAACATCACGATCGGTATCCCGCTCTACTACGCGATCGCTTCTGCGCTCGGTACGTGATCAGTCGCGCATAACCGGCACGGGACTGTCAACGGTGACAGTCCCGTCGGCGCGTGCTTCGACAGTGATGAAACCATGCGGACTAGGAACGGTTGCGCGCGCCCAATCAAGATCACCCAAGTTCGGCACCACTCGCACTGCCGCGTAGCCCGGTTCGGCCGGCGTAATGCCGAGCACATGTTGAATGAGATCTCGCGTTGGCGTTGACGACCAACCGTGACAGCGCGTACCGCCCGTCCAACATTCCGGCCAGGTGGTTTCGCCCGCGTCGAGAAACACTTTCCAGTCCCGGCACAGATCAGCAATGAGATCAGCGCGTCCAGCCCTCGCCAGTCCGTCGTGCACCACAAACCGGAAGAACGGTTCGGCTTCGACCATCTGGTTTTCGACGTCCCATTCCGGTTCGGGATAGCCAGTGAGCATGTAGCCGTATCCGGTCGAACCGCCCGTGGGTGTCACGGGATCCATCACGAACGAATGCCGGATGAGGCGCGAACGATCGGTGAGGACTGACGCCACTCGATTGATGCGCGACTCGGGCACAATCCCCGCCCAGAGCGCCGCAGCGCCTCCGTGTTGCGCAGCCGGACGTTGCGGAACGCCGCCGAGCACATGGTCGATGTACACGCCGCGCTCTTCGTCCCAGAACAAATCGAACGCGTTGCGCACGCCTTCGTAACGGTTGCGAGCCCACGCCGCCGAACCGGCATTGCCGATCCAATCGCTCATCTCAGCAAAGTCTTCAAGCGCTTTCGCCCACACGGCATTCAGCGTTGATGAACATCCTCGGCTGTAGAAACTGGCCCAGTCGATGAGCACCCAACCGGTGACATCGCGTAACAAACCATCATCACCAAGAAACGATTCGAACCAGCGCAACGTGCGCTCGGCAACAGGCAAAAGTTCAGCAACGACTTCGCGATTGCCGGTGTAGCGATACAAGTTCCAGACCGAATGCACCCACATGAGCGACCAGTCCGGCACAAACGTGCGGTCGTCATCGGCAAAGTCCGACGCCACTGCCATATGCAACATGCCGTCGGTGCGAGCCATGGTTGCAAGCTGCGGATGCCAGATGGGCATCGACCAATCGGGGTTCGCCACGAGATCGACCATTTGGTGAACAACCGAATCGCCCGTCCAAGCGCGCTGTTCACGAGTGGGGCAGTCGACATAGGCATCAAGCGCACTTAGATCAACCGTGCGCAGACCGACGGTAAAGATCTCGTTGAGCAATGGATCAGAACATTCGAACGATGCGCCGTCGGGACGAGGCCGGTGCCTATCGGCAATCGACAGCGCAATGTTCGGCTGCGCGGCGCCTGCAGGCACGCGCACACTTGCGTGCAGAAACCGCGTGCCGATGATGTCGAGAGATTCGAAGTCTTCGACTCCCCCGGCTACCCCATCACCTGCACACACATAACGAAGGCCGGCGTGCTGACCGAGCGTGACAAGGAATCCGTCAGCGTCAACGTGCTCCGACGCGGCGATGTCAATGATCGTTCCCTCTGCAGCGCCTGTAACGCGCAATCGCACCGTGCCGGCCGCAATGCGACCGAGATCAAACCGGTGCAGCGTGAATGGTTCCGAACCGCGTGCTTCGCGAACGCAGGTTTCATCGTTCAACACCTGGCGAACGGGATCCTCACCCAACGGCGATCCCGCATGTTCCGAAGATGACACCAACACCGCGTCGTGCACCAACCCACCGGGGAACGCAGTTCGCACCGGAGGACGCAACATGCCGAATGGTTCGCTCGGTGGATGCGGATCGCCATGACCGCCCGTGCTGAACGGCGTGATCTCAAACGCGTGCTTCCATCCTCTCGCATCGAACCCGGGAACATCCCACCCGGTTTCGTACACGCGCGCATCGAAAGACTCAAGCGGCAAACACGCAACATCGCCAGGCACTGGCACCGCCGTCCACGGCGACACGGGCGCACATGACCACGAACGATCAGAGATCAGCCATTCATCACCAACCAACGCTTCGAACACCACCGAACCCGCGCCCATTGAATAGGTAGGCGGCGCTGGCATCCACCAGGACGTTGCCGTTCCAAAGTGGCGGGCGATGATCGAGATGACGTTGGAACCCTCGACCAAAAACGGCGCGAGATCGGCGATGTCGTAATGGGCCGCCTTCGGATCGCTACGCACCGGACCCCGCCCAACTTCGACGCCATTCACCCGCAGGATGAAACGACCATCAGCCCAAATCCGAGCAGGCACCGAGGCCGGCACCGCATCGAGTTCGAGTTCTCGGCGAAACATCGCCACCTTGTCTGTCGGATCAGCCAGCACCATGCGCGTGGCCGTATCGAGCTGCAGCGCCGGGCGGGTATTCCACATCCACTTCGCCTGCCAACGACCAGCAAATGGGACTGGATGTTCGAGCTTCATTCGGATCCCCCTGCCGGCGACGGTACCAGCCATCGGATTTCTCCAAGGTCCAGGTGGGCGGTACTATCTCCATGCTGCGCTCGTAGCTCAATTGGATAGAGCATCTGACTACGGATCAGAAGGTT
>JBIIGP010000189.1:0-4338 GCA_044236415.1 Acidimicrobiales bacterium
AGCTCCTCTCGCTGGAAACAGAACCAGCCACGGAAGCCGATGAAGCGGAAGCTCGCGCCGCCGGCCTCAGTCTCGTTCGTTGCAATCAACAACTACGAGTCCCCCTTCCACTTGCCGATTCGACCCAGCCGCTTCCCACCCGAGCATTCGTTCCAGGCCTTGATGACGAGGCGTTCTTGGGAGTGAATAACCGTGCGTTCGAATGGCACCCCGACCAATCGAACTGGACGAGCGAACATCTCAACAACCGACTTCGCGAACCATGGTTCGACGCCGAAGGGTTTCTGCTTCATGAGATCGACGGAACCCTTGCCGGGTTCTGCTGGACCAGAGTCCACCCGGAAACTGCGACCGATCCTCAACTCGGCGAAATCTTTGTCATTGCCGTCGACCCCGCGTTCCACGGACAGGGCCTCGGACGTTCCCTCACGATCGCCGGACTCGCATTTCTTTCATCGAAGTCAGTCGAGGTCGGCATGCTGCATGTTGAGCACGACAATGTTCCCGCCAAATCGCTCTATCGAGATCTTGGGTTCGTTGAACACGATTCGCACTGCTGGTGGGAACTCGTCGAGAGTGAGCCGACATGACACCAGAGTCGATGTCCCTCTTTGAAGCCGACCGCGATGCCCTCACCACACTCCTCGACGGCGAACCCCGCTATCGACTCGATCAACTCTGGAAGGGCCTCTATGTCGACTTTGCAGAGCCGAAGGACATCACGTCACTTCCCGCTTCACTACGAACCCGCCTGAGCGAAACACTGCCCTCTGCTCTCGAGATGGTTACCGAATCGGCAACTGCTGATGGCAACACGGTGAAATGGCTGTGGCGGCTTCCAGATGGAGCATCTGTTGAAACCGTGCTCATGCACTATCCCGATCGGTCAACGGTTTGCGTCAGCACGCAGGCCGGCTGCGCGATGGCGTGTGGATTCTGCGCAACCGGGCAAGGTGGTTTCGAACGAAATCTCACCGTCGGCGAAATTGTCGAACAAGTTGTTCGCGCAGCACGACGAGCCAATGAGGGCCCAACACCCCGCCGCGTCTCAAACATTGTGTTCATGGGAATGGGCGAACCTATGGCGAACTATGACCGCATGATTGGCGCAGTCCACCGCATCCACGGCGATATCGGCATCTCCGCTCGACATCTCACCATTTCAACGGTCGGCATCATTCCCGGCATTCGTCGCCTGACCGACGAACCGCTTCCAGTCAATCTTGCGGTATCTCTTCACGCAGCGAACGACGAACTTCGCGACGAACTCGTGCCAATCAATCGTCGTTACCCGCTCGCTGATCTTTATGACGCGTGCGAGGACTACCTCAAGGTTAAGAACCGACGCCTGTCATTTGAATGGGCGATGATCGCTGACGTGAACGACCGCGAAAGCGATGCGCGCGAGCTCGCAGCAGCCACCCGCCGTTTGCGTGCCCATGTGAATTTGATTCCCCTCAATGACACTCCTGGCTGGCCGACTACAGGTTCGTCACCAGCGAAGGTCAAGGAATTTGCCGATCAATTACTTGAGCTCGGCGTTAACGTCACTGTTCGCGCCAATCGTGGCAATGACATCGACGCCGCATGCGGGCAGTTGCGCGCCAATCACAGCGGACCAACGGTGACTGAAGTGCCAGCACGAATTGAGCGGATCAACCGTTCGCCACGCGCAACGGACTGATTCGGCCACACCACCGAATTCACAACATCGCCGTTGATGCGGGCCCCGGCTCCAATCACACTTCCGCTGATGTCGACTCCGTCTTCGATAACAGCTCCTGCGCCGAGGATCGCCGAACCGTGGATTGTCGCTGCTGCGAGATTCGCTTCGAGGTAATCAAGCGGAGTACCGCAGTCGATAAACGGACCTTTGTGAGTAATGACTTCTAGTTCTCCGCGCGCAAAAGCTTCTCGCCACACGACTTCGTAGAGACCAGTGGGTTGCTCGACAAGATTCTTTGTCACCGACCACGGCAGCGTGCTCGCAACAATTCGTGCCCGAGGACCAAAACCACCATCGCCATTCACCATGACTCGAATGCTGCGACCATCCCATCCATCAACGAGTGGAGCAAGAGAGGTCGGTGACCAACTGTCGGCATTCACGACAACCAACCCACGCCCATCGATCCATGGCCGCAAACGAGCAAGTGCACCAGCCGTTCCCAGAGCCTCCCCGGTTTCGATCGAAACGGTGACAGCGGAACCCCATTCCTGGTCGATGTGCCGGAGTACCTCATCGGCAAAGTGATGAGCGTTGACCGCCATGTTCGGAGTTACTTGCTCGAGTCGATCAAGAGCTAGATCCACAAGCGCCCGATTTCCCACGGGGCAGAGCGCCTTCGGCAGCAGACCCGAAAGCGGAGCGAGTCGCGTCCCGGCGCCAGCGGCCAACGTCACACCAACAAGGTCGCGTCGAGAAATTCCATGCGCTGGTGCGGCAACCGGTTCCATTCCTGACAGACTCGCACCCCATGGAGACCCGACGTTGGACAAACCCGACTCAGCCCCAAACACTTCAGATTGCGGTGTACCTGCTGTATATCGATGCTGTGTTCTCAGTCCTCTTCGGTGGATTCACGAACCCATTGGGTTTGTTCATCATCATCGGAGCGGGTGCCGCTTTCGGGATCGCAAACGAAAAGCGCTGGGGCTACTGGCTTGGCGTGACTGTTGCCGCCGTTGGCCTCGTTCCCTTTGTTCTGGCGATCGTGAACGACGGGGTGGGATCTGTCTTGAACTTCAATTTCCTACTTTTCCTCATCATGCCGCTGGCATTGTTCGGGCTCCTCTTGCACCAACAAAGCCGCGAGTATCAGCGAATCTGGTTTTCTTAGTCGCTCATGGATTTCAACCTGTCCGAGGTCATTCGCGCGGTCGCTCACGCAGTCCCGACTCGTGAAGCACTTGTCCACGATGACCGGCGGCTGACCTACGCCGCGTTCATGGCCCGCGTTGATCGCTTGGCCTCCGCTCTTTCGGATCGCGGCTTTGGCCACCACACCGACCGGGCCGAACTGCAGAACTGGCAGAGCGGCCAGGACCTCGTCGCGCTTTACCTCCACAACTGCCCCGAGTACATCGAAGCAATGGTCGGGGCGTATTCGGCTCGCCTCGCGCCATTCAATGTCAACTATCGCTACGTTTCCGGTGAACTCCGCTACCTCCTTAATGACTCGGGCGCTCGCGTCGTCATCTTCCATTCCGCATTCGCAGCAACCCTTGACGCAATCCGCTCGGAACTTCCCGAGCTTCAACTGCTCCTTCAGGTTGACGACAACAGCGGAGCTCCTCTTCTTGATGGCGCGGAGTGGTACGAGGACGTACTCGCATCGGCGTCAATGACACCGCTTGAGACCCCGTCGCCCGATGACCTCTACATCCTCTACACCGGGGGAACAACGGGCATGCCAAAAGGTGTCCTTTGGCGCCAAGGCGACATCTACCCGGCCGCACTTGGTGGGCGAAAGATTTCAACGGGAGTCGAGTACGACTCAATCGAATTGGTGATTGAGAACGCCGTCGAAGGCGGAATGCGGGTCCTTCCATCGGCTCCATTCATGCATGGCGCCGCACATTGGATGGCGATGAATGCACTGGGGAATGGCAACACAATCGTGCTTCCTCATCACGCGAACACATTCGATGCTGCCGACTTTTGCGACACGATCGAACGCGAGAACGTCAACATCGCTCAGATCGTCGGAGACGCGTTCGGTCGACCACTCATTGACGAACTCGACCGAGCGCCCCGCGACCTCTCGTCGCTCGTATTGCTCATTAGCGGCGGCGCGGCACTCTCCGCCCCCGTGAAGTCCTCCCTGCTCGAGCGGCTTCCGTCGATGGCGATCATGGATGGACTTGGCTCATCGGAAACGGGTCAGCAGGCAAGCCAAGTCATTGGGGCAGGTGCCGAGGTCACGACCGGAACGTTCAAGCCAGGCACTGGTATGGCCATCATCTCTGCCGAACTCGACCGTCGCCTTGAACCAGGACACGAAGATCTCGGTTGGTTGGCCCAATGCGGGCGCGTCCCGCTCGGCTATCTCGGTGATGCAGAAAAGACTGAGCGCACGTTCCCAACAATCGACGGCGTCCGCTATTCCGTCCCCGGAGATCGGGCCCGAATCACCGCCGACGGAGTTTTGGAACTTCACGGCCGCGATTCAGTCACAATCAATTCCGGTGGCGAAAAGATTTTCGCCGAGGAAGTTGAAGCTGCTCTCGCTCACCACCCAGCGGTTTATGACGTGATTGTCACTGGCCGTCCGTCGGAACGCTGGGGAAATGAAGTCGTCGCCATCGTGCAGTTAAGGGACGGTTCATCGGCCACCA
>JBIIGP010000190.1:0-4336 GCA_044236415.1 Acidimicrobiales bacterium
TCATCGTGGCTCATGCGCAGTGGCATCACCGATCGTTTGATGCGGTCGCGTTTTTAGGTTTCGGGGGAGCGGGACTTCCCGAGTATCTGACTCGTGCCGAGATGTCGTATGCGAACAGCTACGAGCGTCTTGAACCTGTTCTCGCCGAGCTAGTCCGTGAGCGTTTTGGGACTGCGCTGGTTCCGGAACCATCCACGAGTTCCGACACGTTGAACCCCGGCGCAATTGCTGGCGCTCGTCAACTTCTGGCTGCAGCGTCAACTCCTCTGCTCGCATTGTGTGGACTCACGTCCATGATCCCGGGCTGTTCAGATGCAGCGTTGGCGTCGATTGAGGTGCCGGTGTTTCTTGGCATAGGTGAGAACGACATCGCTGGAGATATCGCGGAGGTTGTTGCGTTGTTGACTGCAGCCCCATCGGTAGAAACGTTCGTGCTCGCCGAAGCTGGCCATAATCATTCGATCTCAAAGAATCGAACTGTCCTGTGGGACGCACTCGGAAAATGGGTTGTCACGCTCAATGAGCGCGAGAACTAACCCTTATTCCTCGACGAAACCGGCTTCGCTTCCATCGGCAAGAACGTGCTTGAGAATCTTGCCGCTGGGATTGCGCGGAAGTCGTTCGGTGCGAAGTTCGACATAGGCCGGAATCTTGTAGGCCGAGAGTGACTTCTTGCAGTGTTCATGCACGTCGAGATCGGTGATGTTGGTGTCAGGTGCGATCACGATGATCGCTTTCACTTCTTGGCCGAGAATGTCGTGATCGACGCCAATGACTGCAGTCTCGACAACGCCGGCCATTTCCTCGATGCAGTTTTCGATTTCAAACGGGTAGATATTCTCGCCGCCTCGGATGATGAGATCACGTTTGCGTGACGCGATGTAAATGCAGCCACCTTCGATGCGGCCGAAATCACCGGTGTTGAACCAGCGGCCGGGAAAGAACGCTTCAGCATTCGCAGCAGGATGACGCCAGTACTCATTCATGAGAAGAGGACTGCGAACGCAGATATTTCCTTCGCCACCTTCGGGAAGTTCGTTGCCTTCGTCGTCGGTGATCTTTACTTCGCAGGTAGGAATCGCGGGTCCGATGCATTCGGGTGATGCTTCAAGCATCCAGTTGGGTGCGAACGAAACGAGAGAGCCAGTTTCGGTGGAGCCATAACCAGTCGACATGGTGTGGTCGAGATGTGGAAAGCGATTGGCAAGACGGCGCATGATTTCGGGCGTAGTTGCCGAGCCACCCATGCCGACAGACATGATTTGTTGTTGGGGAATCTCTGAGCAACGCTCGCTATCGAGCAGGCGGAGAATGTGCGTGCCGGTGCCACCGATGATGTTCACCTTGTTTTCGATCACGAAATCAATCACATCGTCAGCTTCGAATCGGGTGAGGAACCAAGCCCCGGTTGAACCGGTGTGAAGACCATTGACGGTTGCTCCGAGACCAGAAACATGGAACAACGGGAACACCACGAGGCGAATGGGTGGCGGACCTTCAGATGGTCCACGACCAGCCATAACCATGCCGCGCGCACCAAGGAAGTTTTGCAGCGTTGTGTAGTGGACGACGCTTCGGTGTGAAAGCACCGCTGCTTTTGGACGACCGGTTGTGCCACTCGTGAAGATGAGGATGGCGGCATCGTCTTCATCGATGTGGTTGGCGGGCAGTGGTGCATCGGGTGCGTACGCCAACATCATCTCGAGGTCTTCATCGAGATCGAAGCGGGGGATTGAGACGTCGTTCGAAAGTCGCTCGGAGCGCTTCGCATCAAACAACAACAACTTCGGCTCGGTGAGATCAATCGCGTGCTGCATTTCTGATTCGGTCCACCAGCCGTTCATGGCGACGGTGATGGCGCCCATGGAGAGGCAGGCCCAGAACGAGACGATCCAGCCGTAAGAGTTCGCGCCGCACAGGGCGACACGGTCGCCGTGGCCAATCCCGTGTTCACGCTGCAGCCAGGCGGCAACCGAAGCGACGTCCTTTTCGAACCCAGCGAAGGTCACGCGCCGACCATCGCTGAAAATCATCGACTCGCGATCGCCGAACTCGAAGGAGTTGATGAGAATCTCGCGCAGTGAACGTGCCCGATTTCGCAGAACTCCCATGGTCTCGCCGCGCACGTCTTCTTGAACGACCTCAAATGGAGCGCCCTCGCTGGTGAGGAGCGCAGTGGCCTCGTGAAGGGCAGTCAGTTGCGGCAGGGTGTGGGCGGGGCCGGTCTCGGTCACGTTTCCTCCAGATTGATGGCGTCCTGCGTGACAGGAGCCGATGCGTGGGCGATGCTAGCGGTCCATGTCAGGAATGCTTGAGGGAAAAGTGGCGCTCATCAGCGGATGCGGCGCTGGTATTGGTGAGGCGTCAGCTCGTCTGTTCGCAGAGCACGGCGCCACGTTGTGGTTGAACGATCTACGAACCGCTGAGCTCAATCGAGTCGTTGACGAACTCGCAGCCTCTGGCGCTGTTATCGCAGGTGTTGCCGGCGACATGAGCGATCCAACATTCGTCAACGCGTGGGTACAAGGTGCAGTTGAGGCCTACGGCCGCGTTGACGTGCTCTACAACAACGTTGGAGTGTCTCGATCGGGCCTGATCGGCGAACTCAGTGATGAGGACTGGCGCTTCCAGCAATCGGTGACGCTCGATTCCGTGTTCTACGCGACACGCGCGGTGATCCCGCACATGATTACCAATGGCGGCGGCTCAATCGTGAGCATGTCTTCGGGTGCGGGAATTGGTGGCAACTTCAACCTCGGTGGTTACGCCGCCGCCAAAGCGGGCGTCATCAATCTGATGGAAACGGTTGCTACTGAATATGGCGGCAAGGGCATCAGGGCAAACGCAGTGACGCCAGGGCCAACAGCAACAGCGCCGCTTCTTGACTACTTGGCAACCCAACCCGGTGGTGTCGATGCGCACGTTGCCGATCTTGATCTCCAACGGCTGAGTCAGCCAGAAGAAGTTGCGCAAACGGTTTTGTGGCTCGCTTCAGATTTTTCGTCGAACATCACCGGCATCTGTGTTCGTAGCAACATTCGTGCCGCTAGTCGACGTCCGCACGGATCCTGAAGGAACAACTGCCATGGCTTCGAACGAAAGCATTGAACTGACTGCGTGGCGTGATTTCTGCCGTCGACTCGAAGCAGTGGGCGAACAATTAATGGCCGAACCATTTCCGGCCGATGCTGGCGTTCGCGCCGAGGGTTACGACCACATGGCCGAGCAGGTTCTGTGTTGGTTGGGTTGGTCGATTGGTTATCCGAACGCGGCTCGACCGTTCTTCATGCGCCAGAACGATCTCGTGACGCAGTGGGGCGGACCAAATGCCGACAATGCCTATCGCCATGCGCGAATTGACCCCACGAAGCGCTATCGAGTGCGTGGCCGAATGCATTCCTGCGAAGAGTTCATCCTCGCAATGCGGGCCGGCTTTATGCATCAGGAGAAGTGGGGAACGCTGGCCGAGCACAACGGTTCCGATCTTGGAATTGGCAAAGGCGACGAGTTCGAGTTCTTCCTCGGTGGCGACGGCACCGAAGCTGGTTGGCTGCCGATTCCTGATGGCGCGGTCATGTGCTCAATCCGTGAGTACTACTTCGACTGGACCGAAGAAGAGCCGGCAACGTTCACAATTGAATGTCTTGATGGGCCTGACCATCTTCCGCGGGTAACCGCTGAAGACTTCGCCGCAAAGGTTGCCGACGCAGTCGCCGGTGTTGAGCGTTCGATGTCGTACTGGAACCAGTACATGATCGACCAACGTGCGATTCGCCAGGACAATTCGTTTCAAGGTTCTTTTGCGCAAGAAAAGGGACTTGCCGCCGCTCGTTACGGTTTTTGCTTCTGGGATCTCGGCCCCGATGATGCGCTCATCATTGAAAGTGAAGTTCCCGACGCTCGTTACTGGAGTTTGCAGCTCTATCCCGATGGCTGGTTTGAACTTGCCGATCCCGTCGAGCGCATCACGAGTTTGAACGATCGCCAATTGCGATTGTCCGATGACGGCCGAATCCGTGCGGTTATTTCGCACCGCGACCTTGGCGTTGACAACTGGCTCGATGCTGGTGGTCGCCAGCGCGGGCTGTGCACGTTGCGTTGGTTTTGGCCGCTCAGCGAGGCTGCTCCGGAACCAACGGCGCGACTCGTGCACGTCGATGATGTGTGGAGCGAACTTCCGGCCGACACGGTTCGAGTTTCAGCCGAGGAACGTGCCGAGTCGCTTGCGTCTCGCCGCCGGCACTTGGCCTGGCGATTTCGTACCTGAGGGTCAGGGTCGCATGATGCCGCCACCGTCGACCGAAATGGTCTGACCGGTGACATAGCGACTTCCATC
>JBIIGP010000191.1:0-4307 GCA_044236415.1 Acidimicrobiales bacterium
GCCATGGTCGTACAGAGGAAGTGTCGTTTCGGGATCGCGCCCGTACATATGACACATGGTGGTGAACCAACCATCGTCGAGTACTTGGAAATTGAAGTCGGCGTCGTTGTTGCCGGCACACAACCATCCGAGACGAGCGAGAATTTCCCATTCGGGCACGTAGTCCTCGCCCGTATCGAACAATTGGTCGCTCCACTTCGACGCACTACCGATTGACCACGCCCACATAAGTTCATCGAAGTGCGGCGACTCAAGCGGTGACGGGCCGGGAAGCAGTACGTGTGCGAATCGTGTGGTCTCGTTCATGTAGCAGTCGATCGCGATTAAGCAATCGAGCAATGGCAGTGCGTCTTCAAGATTCTGAGAGTCCGGAACCGAAAGAGCGGGGTTCGCAGCAATGTTGATGAGAGCCTTGATTTGGCCCTTGCCTGGGGTTGCAATTTCTTCGGCCAAACACGAGCACGGGACCTGACCAAGAATCTCGGGAGCACCACGGACACGACTGCGCCAGCGTCCGAACTCTGGCTCGCCCATGATCTTCGTATCAGGCACCCACGTAATGGGCTTCGCGGCGGGCTTGCCAAACAACATCCCGCCGGACTTGTCGAACTGACCGGCGATGATGTTGACGACGTCAACAAGCCACGATGCAAGGGTTCCGAACTCCTGATTGCACAGGCCGATGCGGCCGTAGAGGCCACCGCGCTCGGCGTTGGCGAGATCACGGGCGATACGACGAATCGTTTCGGCGGGAATTCGACAGAACTCGGCAACTCGTTCAGGCGTGAAATCGATACATGCTTCGCGTACCTGTTCGACACCTTCAACGAGGCCCTCGACATTGCCAAGAGTGAAGAGGCCTTCGGAGAAGATGACGTTGCACATGGCGAGAAGGAATGCTGCGTCGGTTCCGGGAACGATCGGAAGCCACTCGGTTGCATGATCAGCGGTGATTGTTCGACGGGGATCAATCACGATGACCTGACCGCCGCGCGCTTTGATGCCATCGATCTGAGCGAGCTGATCAGGGCTTGCGAGAAGCGAACCGCCAGAGGCCTGCGGATTGCCGCCCATAATCACCCAGTAATCGGTGTGGGCGATGTCGACCGTGGGGATCTTCCACATGTTTCCGTACATCAATACTGACGAGACGTTCTTCGGCCACTGATCGACAGTGCCCGCGGAGTAGATCATTGGGAAGTTGGCCTGACCCATGAGGAGTGCGCCGTACCGACTGAGGCTGAATGAATGGCCTGCAGGGTTGCCGATAAACGCGGTCATCGATTCGATGCCATGTTCGTTGAGAACGCCATGCAGAAGTTCTTCGCATTTAGCGAAGGCTTCGTCCCACGAAACTTCGCGCCATGTCTCGCCCTCGCGGATCATGGGGACGCGAATGCGGTCGGGGTCCTCGTGCAATCGACCAAGCGTTGTGCCCTTTGGGCAAATGAAGCCCTTCGACCAGACATCGTCACGGTCGGGACGGATGACTTTCACATGGTCGTCGTCATCAAGATGGACTTCGAGGCCGCACATGCACTCACAGAGGGGGCACTGGCGCAAAAAGACCCGGGTGCCATCGGGATCGGTCCGGTGCTGGCGACCAATGACCTTTTGGCGTGTTGTCGGTGTGGCGACGGGAACTTCCATGGTGCGACCCCCCGGTGCGTTGGAACGGTCAGAGCGTAGACCGAGGGACTGTCTCACCCGTTCGGCAGTCTTTCGGCATGGACACACCTTCCCCTTCCTTCACCATCGATTGCGATACCTGCGTCATGCAGCACACCGATGCCTGCAACGACTGTGTCGTGTCGTTCATCTGCTCCCGAGAGCCGGGCGACGCCGTCGTGGTTGACCTCAACGAGTATCGGGCACTCGAAATGCTGGCCGAGTCTGGTTTGGTGCCTGAACTTCGCCATCGTGGGCGGCCTGGTTCCCCGCAGCGCCGCCACCGCACGGGCTGATCGTTTCACCTGAGACAATGGGTCGGTGAACGCGCCCGGCCTCATCGACCAACTCAACGATGCAGCCCAGCGTGCGGGACTGGTCGCCATCGGTGTTGCGGCGGTCGAACCCTTTGCCGACACCCGTGAGGTTCTCGAAACTCGAAAAGCTGAGGGCCTCCACGGAGGTATGGCATTTACCTATCGCGATCCGGAGCGTTCAACTGATCCCGCTCGGATCCTTGCCGGCGCTCGCTCACTCGTTGTCGGAGCGTTTCCGTATTCCGCAGGGCCAGTGAGCGATCCGTCATTCGATGGTCCTGCTGGTCGTGTCGCTCGCTACGCGATTACCGATCACTACGCATCGTTGCGCTCCGCTCTTGATGAGGTCGCAACTGTCCTCGAA
Organism: Acidimicrobiales bacterium; assembly: GCA_044236415.1. GTDB lineage: Bacteria > Actinomycetota > Acidimicrobiia > Acidimicrobiales > Acidimicrobilacustridaceae > Acidimicrobilacustris. The sequence continues at coordinate 2,350 of JBIIGP010000191.1, forward strand.
GACGCAGGTCATCGCACTCGTGTCGTGCTTGACGACAATGCCCTTGTCGATCGCGCTGCAGCGCAGCGCGCTGGTTTGGGTTGGTTCGGACACAACGCCAACCTCTTGGTGCCCGGCTACGGAAGTTGGGTCGTGCTTGGCTCAATCGTCACCGATGCAGACCTGGCTCAATCCGAACCTGTTCCCGACGGATGCGGAACGTGTCGACGGTGTCTCGATGGGTGTCCGACCGGAGCAATCATCGCCCCTGGCATCGTTGATGCTCGTCGTTGTCTTGCGTGGTTGGTTCAGGCCGAAGGCACGTTCCCGATGGAGTTTCGTGAGGCTCTCGGTGATCGCATCTACGGATGTGATGAATGTCAGGAAGTGTGTCCGCCGGCGAGACGTAGTCCGCAAGCAAAGGAAACCATCGACTCGCCGACATCGTGGGTTGATCTGTTATGGATGCTCGATGCCGATGACGATGAACTTCTTTCGCAACTCGGGCGCTGGTATGTCCCGCGTAGAGATCCTCGGTATTTGCGTCGTAACGCACTTCTTGCTCTCGGCAATACTGCCGATCCGCACTCTGCAGACGTTCGCTCTGAGATCGAAAGATTTGTTGTGAGCAGTACTGGTGACGAGATGTTGCAGGAACATGCGCAGTGGGCATTGCATCGACTCGATGAGCGAATGCAGGCGCAAGCATGAAGCACCTTCTGGTCACGAATGATTTCCCGCCGAAGGTTGGCGGTATTCAGAATTACTTGTGGGAGTTGTGGCGCCGGCTCCCACCTGAGTCAACAACTGTGCTCACGACGCCGTATCGCGGAGCAAAAGCTTTCGACGCGCAGCAACCTATTCGTATTGAACGCGATTCTTCGAAGGTGTTGCTGCCTACTCGCGCGCTGGCCCGACGTATTGACCGCCTTGCCGCAGAGATTGATGCTGATCTTGTGTTGCTTGATCCCGCAGTTCCTCTCGGCATGGTTGGACCTTGGCTTGAGCGGCCCTATGGGGTTGTGGTTCATGGAGCAGAAGTGACCGTTCCTGGCCGGTTGCCGATTGCTGGTTCGGTTTTGCGGCGCGTCCTGCGCGGGGCCGAGGTCGTCATTGCCGCCGGCGGATATCCAGCGGCTGAAGCGCGCCGATGTGCGGGCACTGATCTCCCGACGATCATCATTCCGCCAGGTGTCGACACCAATCGATTCGTTCCCGCAGGCGAGAGCGAGCGCAGTGAGATTCGACACCGACTTGGTTTCGATCCACATGCACCGCTCGTCGTTGGCATGAGTCGACTGGTTCCTCGTAAAGGTTTTGATGTGTTGATCGACGCGAGCGCCGAGTTAGCCCACCGATGGCCCACATTGCAGGTTGCAATTGCGGGATCGGGTCGCGATCGGGCTCGTCTTGAACGACGAGCAAAACGTCGTGGCGCTCCGGTGAGATTTTTGGGTCGTGTCGACGACGCCGATCTCATTCCTCTTCTTGGTTCCGCGGATGCCTTTGCGATGTTGTGCCGGAATCGATGGGCCGGGCTTGAACAAGAAGGGTTTGGCATCGTGTTTCTTGAAGCGGCAGCTTGCGGAGTTCCGGTGGTCGCTGGTCGAAGTGGCGGCTCCGCTGAAGCAGTCATCGATGGTCAGACTGGGTTTGTCGTAGAGCAGCCGCGCGATACCGCTTCGGTAGTGAAGGCGTTAGAACTTCTACTTGAGGACGCTGCCCTCGCACGGCAATTGGGTGATGCTGGGCGAAAACGAGCCGATGTGGAGTTCACCCATGATCGACTGGCAACATTGCTGCACGAAGAACTGAAACGGATTGGGTCCTGACGTGACTGACGAAAAGAACGAGAGCGACGGTCCGGTCGGGACGGACCCTGCCCAACCAGTTGCTGGAAAGGGAATTCTTCGGGCAACGGTTATTGGCACAGTTGCTTTCGTGGTGGTCGGGTTCGCTGCTGCGATCGTTCAAGGAGC
>JBIIGP010000192.1:0-4304 GCA_044236415.1 Acidimicrobiales bacterium
AGGTGCAGCGTGGCCACTCCTATTGCATCGTCGATGAAATCGACTCGATCCTCATCGACGAAGCGCGAACCCCTCTCATTATTTCTGGCCGCATCGCCGACGCCGCCAAGATCTATTACCAGTTCGCTTCGATTGTCCGAGGGCTGAAACGCGACGTTCACTACGACGTAGACGAAGAGAAGCGAACAGTCGCTCCCACAGACGAAGGCGTCGAGGCGGTCGAACGAGCACTTGGCGTCGAGAACATGTACGACGAGGTATCGCAGAATCTCGTACACCAATTGCAAGCGGCTTTGCGGGCCAAGGAACTCTTCAAGCGCGACAAGGACTACGTCGTTCAGCATGGTCAAGTGAAGATCGTCGACGAATTCACTGGTCGCATCCTTGACGGTCGTCGTTGGTCAGAAGGCCTCCACCAGGCGGTAGAGGCGAAAGAGGGAGTGAAGATCGAGGAAGAGAATCAAACTCTCGCAACGGTCACTCTGCAGAACTACTTCCGGATGTACGACAAGTTGGCCGGCATGACCGGTACCGCCGAAACCGAAGCGTCTGAATTCCTCGCGACCTACAACCTCCATGTCGTGCCCATTCCAACCCATCGACCAATGGTTCGTCTCGATAAGGGCGATCTCATCTACAAGAGCGAAGACGCAAAATTCAACGCCGTTGTCGATGACATTGCTGAACGAAGCGCTGCGGGACAGCCCGTGCTTGTCGGCACAATTTCCGTTGAAAAGTCCGAAACCTTGTCGCGCTATCTCAACAAGCGTGGGGTTGCTCACGAAATCTTGAACGCAAAGCTCCACTTCCGTGAAGCCGACATCGTTGCGCAAGCTGGTCGTTTAGGCGCAGTCACTGTTGCCACAAATATGGCTGGTCGAGGTGTCGATATTTTGCTCGGCGGCAACGCTGAAGGTCTGGCTGCCCGTGACCTCGCTGCCGAAGGTATCGATCCCGACACCGAAGAAGGCCAGGCTCGACTCGTTGAACTCTTAGCGCTCCATGAGCCGGAGTGTCGCGAAGGCGGAGAAAAGGTTCGCGAACTCGGCGGTCTCTATGTCCTCGGCACTGAGCGTCATGAGAGCCGTCGCATCGACAATCAGTTGCGCGGTCGTTCCGGTCGTCAGGGTGATCCGGGCGAGAGCCGTTTCTACCTGTCACTTGAAGACGACCTGATGCGCCTGTTCGCAACCGGGGCAATGAACTGGGTCATGGGCAAGACGCTTGATGACGACGTACCGATTGAGGCGAAGATGGTCAGTAAGGCCATCGAGCGTGCGCAGAACACGGTGGAACAACGCAACGCCGAAATCCGTAAAGACGTTCTCAAGTACGACGAAGTCATGAACGAGCAGCGCAAGGTCATCTACAAGCGCCGGGATCAGATCCTCGACAACGCCGATCTTCGTGAAGAGTCGATGGGGTATCTCGCAGACGCAATCGACTCAACCATTACAACGTTTTGCGACAGCGACGAACGCGACGAATGGGATCTTCACGGACTTCACTCTGAAGTCGCAGCGATGTGGCCGACTGAGCTCACCGAAGACACACTCCATGCCGCGCTCACAACTGATGATCTCTACGAAACCATCATGAGTGAAGCGACCGCGTATTACGAGCGTCGCGAGGCTGAATTTGGCGATGACACGATGCGCGAAGTTGAGCGTCAGGTCATGCTCCGCATCATCGATCAAAAGTGGCGCGAGCATCTCTACGAAATGGATTACCTCCAGGAGGGAATCAACCTCCGAGCCATGGGGCAGAAGGATCCGCTTATCGAGTGGCAGCGAGAGGGCTACGAGATGTTCGGCTCGATGATGTCCGCCATAGCGACCGACTTCGTGACCTATGTGATGCATGCCCAGGTAACGGTGACCGAGCAGGTGCGCGAGAACGAACCGCAGGTCTCGAACCTGCAGTACACGGCTCCCGTTGACCCCAGCGAGGCTCCTAGTGGCATGCAGGCTGCTGCGCGTGCTCAGGCCGCGGCCGAAGGCCTCGACGTTCCACCTGAGGCAATCGAAGAGATTTCCAACACGCCAACGGTGAAGAGTGACTGGGACAAGACCCCACGAAATGCTCCTTGCCCCTGTGGTTCGGGCAAGAAGTTCAAGGTCTGTCACGGCGCATGAGGGATTATTCCGACGAACTTGCCGACCTACGTCGTCGGATCGACGAAGCGCGGGTCTACCTGCGTATCGAAGAACTCCTTCTGGCTCGTCCACAGCTCGAGACCGAAGCGAGTCGGCCTGACCTCTGGGATGATCCCGACCTTGCTCGAAAGATCAACGGCGAGTTGTCGGCTTGCACCGAAGATCTCGAACTGTTCGACCAACTGTCGTCGCGACTCGAAGACGCCGAGACGCTGCATGAACTCGGGCGCGAAGAACACGATGAATCTGTCGAGGCCGAAGTCGAGGAATCGATGGCCGCGCTTGTGTCTGACCTCGGCGAACTCGAACTTCGAGCGCTCTTCACCGGCGAGTACGACGACACCAACGCAATCTGTGAAATCCAATCTGGTGAAGGCGGTGCCGACGCGCAGGATTGGGCGAACATGCTTCTCCGGATGTTCCTTCGCTGGGCCGAAAAGCGTGGGTTCGATGTTGAGCTCGAGGAAGTCTCTGCTGGCAACGAGGCTGGCATCTCCTCGGCAACGTTCTTGGTGAATGGTCGTCACGCCTACGGGCGGCTCCGTTCTGAACACGGCGTACATCGACTCGTTCGTATCTCGCCTTTCAACGCGCAGGGGAAACGTCAGACAGCATTTGCGGCCCTCAAGGTCACTCCGTTCCTCGAGGATGTCCCCGACATCGAGATCGACGAAAAGGACCTTCGTATTGACACCTACCGATCATCCGGCGCGGGTGGTCAGCATGTGAACGTCACGGACTCCGCCGTCCGCATCACTCATTTGCCCACCGGAGTCGTTACCTCATGTCAGAACGAGCGAAGCCAGCACCAGAACAAAGACCGGGCGATGCAGATTCTTCGGGCGAAATTGGCTGAGCGGCAGCGTGAAGAACGCATGGCGGAACTTTCCAACATTCGCGGCGAGCAACGTTCGGTAGGCTTTGGAAGTCAGATTCGCTCCTACGTGACGCAGCCGTACCAGATGGTGAAGGACCTTCGTTCGGGATACGAAGTTGGCAATGTCGATGGAGTTTTCGACGGCGACCTCGACGGTTTCATGGAGGCATACCTTCAATGGGAACGCAGCGGGGCCGACACCGCAGGCGAATAGCACTCAGGCGAGAGCCACAAGCTCCAGCGATTCAGCGGAGAAGTAATCCAGCTGACCATCGGGCATGAGCAGCACTCGATCGGGTGCGAGCGCCTCGACGAATTCAACATCGTGGCTCACGATCACCATTGTTCCTGGCCATGCAGCCAGTGCTGTTCCTGTTGCAGTGCGTGACATTGGGTCGAGGTTGTTGGTGGGCTCGTCGAGCAGAAGGAGATTGTGGTTTCCCGCCACGAGCTGAGCGAGAGCGAGCTTTGTCTTCTCGCCACCGGAGAGCGTTCCGGCATCTTGAAACACTTTGTCGCCGCTGAGCCCGAACATTCCGAGAAGCGCACGGACGCCTTCGTCGCCAAGTTCGGAATCGCGACGCATATGGTCGATCATCGAAACGCCTGAATCGATGCCTTCGTGTTCCTGGGCGTAGTACCCGGCAGAAACATTCAGTCCAAGCTCAAATTCTCCGAGGTCGGCATCGGACTTCCCGGCGAGAATTTTTAGGAGGCTCGTCTTGCCCGCACCGTTGAGGCCCATGACCAAAAGTCGTTCACCGCGGCCGACATCAAACGAGACATCTGCGAAAACATCGTTTGCGCCGTAACTCTTCCACAGTCCGTTTGCGGTCAGAACTGTTCGTCCACAGTTCGGCGGGGGAGGGAAGCGCAATTCGATGGTCCGCCGTGCTGCTGGACCCTCAACCTGGTTTGAGCGGATTCGTTCGGCTCGGTTGTCGAGGTTCTTGGCAACGCGTGCGCGCTTTGCCGTCTGGCCGCGCATCGAATCGGCAAGCGTCGACAATCGTTTGATTTCACTTTGTTGGCGCTCAGCCATTTTGCTGAGACGCTCTTCATCGCGTTCGCGTGAGACCAGGTACTGGCTATAGGTGCCCCTGTACTCAACGATTTCGCCGGTCGCTTCTTCGGCTTCGCGATCAAGGTGGATAACGCGGGTGATGGCCTCGTCAAGGAGGTCGAGGTCATGGCTAATGACGAGAAGAGCGCCTCGGTACGAGCGCAGGAACGAGAGCAACCAATCACGAGCATCGGCATCAAGATGGTTT
>JBIIGP010000193.1:0-4303 GCA_044236415.1 Acidimicrobiales bacterium
CAGTCATCGGACCTTCGAAAATGTTCAGGTTCAAATTCCTGGCAGCACCAATTGTGAAAACCAGCGGTGCAGTTTCACCAGCAGCGCGAGCGATGGCAATCATGACGCCTGAGGTGATTCCACCAAACGATGCTGGAAGCACAACTGTCATGATCGTGCGCCATTTTCGATTACCAAGGGCATAACTGGCTTGACGAAGCTCGTCGGGAACGAGGCGCAGCATTTCCTCGGTGGTGCGGATGATGATCGGAAGCATCAAGCAACCAAGAGCCAGCGAACCACCGAAACCGTTAAGCCCAAATGTCAGTGTCCATACGGTGTAGACGAACAGACCCATAACGATCGAGGGAACGCCAGTCATAACGTCGGCCATTAACCGGATCAAGCGCGCCGTGCGACCCTTGCCTCCGTACTCATGGAGATAGATCGCACCGAGAATGCCCAATGGGATCGCCATCACTGCAGCCCCAAGCGTGATGAGCAATGTCCCGACAATTGCCGGGCCCATTCCGCCGCCAGCTTTACGAGTGATGGTGGGCAGGTCTTCAGTGAACCATGCAACCGAAATTTGGCCGATGCCCTTGAAGAGGACATAACCGATGACGAGCGCCAACGGGACTACCGCTACAAGCAGTGCTCCAAGCATCCAAACCGACGCAAGGCGATTTTTGATTCGGCGCGATCGACTCGTTGTCGCATCAAGAAGCAACCGTTCAACATCGGGAGAGATCAAATCAGTCATCTCATGCCCCCTGGCTTCGGCGGTCGAATCGGCCCACGATGCCGCGGGCAGAAACATTGACGATGATGGTTACGCCAAACAGCACAACTCCCAAACCAATCAACGCTGACCTGTGAATACCTGACGCTTCGCCGAACTGGTTCACAATGACCGCAGCCATTGAGTCACCGGCTTCGAAAAGATGCGTGGTGATTTGTGGTTGAGAGCCGATCACGAGCGCAACCGCAATGGTTTCGCCCATTGCTCGACCAAGTCCGAGCATCACTGATCCGACGATGCCGCCACGACTCCATGGGAGGACTGCGGCGCGAATCATTTCCCATCGTGTAGCGCCCATTCCGTAGGCAGCCTCTCGCTGCGCAGACGGAACTGTCGCAATGACTTCGCGGCTGAGTGAGGTGACGATCGGCGTGATCATGATTGCCAGAATGATTCCGGCGGTCATGTAACTGCGGCCGCTCTCACCATTGAAAAACCACCCGAGGACCGGGATGTCTCCAACAGCACCGCTTATTGCTTTGTAAACAGGCTGGATCGCGGGGGCGAGCACGATGATGCCCCAGAGTCCGTAGACCACCGATGGGATCGCAGCCAAGAGATCCATGACATAAACAACGGGCTTACGAAGCCGACGAGGTGCGGCTTCATTCGCATATAACGCGATTCCCAAGCTGACCGGGACCGCCAACACAAGTGCAATAAGTGATGACAACACCGTGCCGTAGATAAATGCAAGAGCACCGAACTTGCCCTCAGCAGGGATCCAAGTGCTCGAGGTAACGAAGCCAAGTCCTTCCTGTTTGAATGCAGGCCAGGCTTCCTTCGTCGTGGAAAATGCGATCAGTCCAAGGATTGCAAGAACGACAAGACCAGCGACGAGCGCAACGACCTTGAACGCCGAGTCACCTCGACGTCCTGATGTTGGTTCGAGCAACGACGAAGCGTCGCCCCCACCTGCGGGGGCGACGCTGTCGTCATGAGTAAGCAAAGTCACGTGGAGTTTCTAGCCCTGAATCTGGGTGATCTGCGCAAGTGCCTTGTCACGAAGTGCCGCTGGAAGCGGAGCGAAGTCCACATCCTTGGCCAGATCCTGCGCCTCGGTGAGCAGGTACGTCAGCCAACCCTTAATTGCAGCGGTATTCGCTGAGGGAGTTGTGTAGACGATGACAAAGGTCGGTGCGGTGATCGGGTAGGCCTCGGCGCCGGCTGCGTTGAGCGGGTTGTAGGTGAGGTCATCCTTGATGGTGGCACCAGCAAGTGCAGCGGTTGCACCTTCAAGCGTCGGGGCGACGAACTTGCCGTCCTTGTTCTTGATCGAAGCGACCGCCAGGCCAGTTGCCTTGGCATCAGAGAGATCGACATAGCCGATTGCACCGGCGGTGTCCTTCACGATCTGGGCCACACCAGCGTTGCCCTTACCGGCTTGTGCCTTCGGCCAAGCGACGGAGTCACCTGCGGTCACCGTGAAGATCGACGGAGCCGCGGCTGCGAGATACTTCGAGAAGTTCGAGGTTGTACCCGAACCATCGGAGCGAACCGCAACGGTGATGGCGGTGTTCGGAAGGGTGACACCAGAGTTGTCGGCAGCGATAGCTGCGTCATTCCATGTGGTGATCGTGCCCATGAAAATCTTGGCAAGCGTTTCAGGCGAAAGCTTGAGTTCCTTCACGCCAGAGAGGTTGTAGGACACCGTGATCGGGGCCGCAACCGTAGGGAAGTAGAGGAACGGGCCCTTGAAGTTGGCCTTTTCGTCGTCCTTCACCAAGCTGTCCGAACCGGCCCAGTCTGTGGTGCCAGCAGCAAGGTCTTTCTTGCCCTGGCCAGAACCGACGGCGTTGTAGTTCACGGTGACGCCAGAAGCATCAGCCTTAAACGACGCAATTGCGTCTTCATAAAAGTTCTTCGGGAACGTTGCACCGGAACCATTCAGGGTTCCGCTAAGGGACTTGTAGTCGTAGTTCGACGCAGCTTTTGTGGTGCTCGACGACGAATCTGAGGAACTCGAGCCGCAAGCGCCGGCGACGAGACCGACTGCGACAAGAACGGCGAGGAGCCAAACAAGGCCCCGCTTAGATGAACGCAAGGTAATTCTCCCTGTAACAGATGGTAACGAAGTGCCCGGTCGAGCACCCGAGGGCCAAGGTACGGATTCAACATTGCCGGATTCCGGGCATTAGGTGTACGGGAGGTGAACGGGAAGGGAAATCCTGACTTCTTGTTTCAGTGCAACCGAGAGGCAAGCGAATCGAGACGCTCAGGCACCGCTCGGTACCAGACCCAGACCCCCCGTTTCTCTCGCTCCACCAGGCCCGCCTCAAACAGGATCTTGAGGTGATGGCTCACCGTTGGCTGCGATTTGCCAATCGGCGTGACCAAATCACACGCGCACACTTCGCCATCGGGCGCAGAACTGACGATGGAGAGAAGTCGAAGACGGACGGGATCGGAAAGTGCAGCGAAGACCGACGCCAGCTCGGCGGCATCGCGTTCGCTGAGCGGAATGTCGCGAGCAGTGCCACAGCACACTTTCGTCTCTGACTTCGATTTCGTTGACTTCACAGTTTTCGTCGCCATGAACCCTCCAAACGGAAAATGATATTGACAAGTATCGATATGCTGACGATAGTACGTATCGAAGTTCATCGATACATCGTTTGCTAGATGCGCCCAAGACATCTGCCGAGTCACCCGTTCGATGCGCCACTAGATCATCCATTGAGGAGCCCCCGTGTCCCGAGTTCAACTTGCACTCAACGTGTCTGACATCAACGAAGCGATTGCGTTTTACTCGAAGATGTTCAATACCGAGCCAGCCAAGGTTCGTGAGGGCTACGCAAACTTCGCTATCGCTGATCCCCCTCTCAAACTTGTCCTTATTGAGAACACTGTCGCCGAACGACTCAATCACCTTGGGATCGAAGTCGAATCCACAGACGATGTCGCTGAGGCAGCGAATCGCTTCGATCAGATCGGTTTCACAACCGACGTCGAGGAACAAACCACCTGTTGTTACGCCGTTCAAGACAAGGTGTGGGTGCGCGATCCCGACGATGCCCGCTGGGAGGTTTATACAGTGATCGCCGACTCCGTCGTCTTTGGTTCAGCACCAGTCGATGGTGGCGATGCGTGCTGTGCAACCTCATCACCCGTCGAGTCGGTGAGTCTCACCACGAAGCCTGGTTGCTGCTGATGTCACCACTGCTCCGAAAGTGCGTCGCCGAATTTCTTGGCTCCGCATTCCTCATCGCCACGGTGATCGGTTCAGGCATCATGGCCACCAACCTCACCGACAACGTTGCGCTCCAACTGCTTTGCAACACCGTGGCAACAGCAGGTGGTCTCGTTGCACTTATCGCTGCTTTCGGATCAGTGTCGGGAGCACATTTCAATCCGGTCGTAACAATTGCCGACCGTGTCTTCCGAGGTATCCCCACACGAGAGGTACTTCCGTATATTGCAGCCCAAATCGCAGGCATGATCGTTGGCGTCATGGTTGCAAACCTCATGTTCGGCCTCACCGCCATCGATATCTCGACGAAAACACGCTCTGGCGGCGGACTA
>JBIIGP010000194.1:0-4277 GCA_044236415.1 Acidimicrobiales bacterium
TTGGCTGTTGACCATCCTGGGGAGGATTTGGGGCGAGCACAACGAACCCTTTGCCGCCCGTCACTGGCCCCGTGATTGTTGCTTCAGCGACTGGACTCGAAAACACGGTCGTTGTTGTCGAGGATGAATCGTTCGACGACGAACACGCTGCTGCTGTCGCTCCAAAGACAACCACTGCAACCATCGCAGCCAACAAACGCAAAGAAGACGTACTACGCATCGTTCCCCCCGGACCGTTTTTGTTCAACAAGCACATCATTCCACAGGCGGCCCCATCGGTGTCGGCCCGGCCCTACGATCACCCAATGGGTCAAACGTTTGTGCGACGGGTGGTCACTGGTATCGATGCCACCGGTCGTCACGTCATTACGAGCGACGGCGCGGCACCAAACACCATCGTGACCGACTCCGTTGCGGTGAGCGAAGTGCTGTGGCTCGACGGACCACAACCTTCAATCACCGATGATCCCGATAACACTGGTTCCGGCTTCGCGCTTGAGCCACCTCCCGGCGGTGCAAGCGCGCGAATCATCCGCATGCCCGGCATCCCCAGCGGAGCAGACCCCGAAAGCACCTGGCTTCGCGTTGCTGGTGACGACGAACGCATACCCGGCATGCACGCAACCGACACGCTTGATCTCATGGTTGTGCTCGAAGGCTCTGTCGTTATGGGACTTGAGGATGGCGAGCGCGTCATTGGGCCCGGCGAGTTCGTGATTCAGCGCGGAACACTGCACCGTTGGCGACCGGCAGATGAACACGGTTGGACGTACTTCGTCACAATGCTTCGCCCCGATGTTGGGGTGAGCGTCGAGCCTGTCAACGTGAAGCCAGCGACAGCAGGCGACAGACCAATTCGACGAGTTGTGACAGGTTCGCCGGTGGTTGATGGTGGCGCGTCGGATGCAGTTTCTTCACCGACAACAACCATGACCGACATTTGGCACACCGGCGGCCCGTTGCAATCGGTTGATCAAGGTGGAGACCCAGAAGGGCCCTGGTCACTCGTGCCTCCAGCAGGTGGCTTGTGGTTCCGGCTCGTTGAACTCATGCCAGCGCCACCGGTTGAACAGGGTTGGCATGTCACGACAACCGTAGATGTTGATGTCGTCTTGCGCGGCCGAGTGGTGCTTGAACTGCCCAACGGTGTGCAGACCGAACTCGGCCCTGGCGACATCGTCATTCAACGAGGAACGAATCATCGCTGGACCGCAATCGGCGATGAACAATTTGCAATGGCAACGGTAATGATCGACGCCACTCATTAACTCTTTCTGATCGCTGCGCACGAACGCCCAGCGATCAGGGCAGCACGATCGAGAACTTCGGGTCGGGCGGATCGAGAAGCACGCGAATCAAATCAAGTGCGCCGAGATCGCCTTCGGCGGTTGCAACGCCCTGCTCAACCAATGCCTCGAGTGTCACTACTCCGACGATAAGCAGAAGCAGTTGTGAACGCGGGACAGTCACCGACAACACCGCGTCATCAGCGTGTCGGTTCACAGCATTCGACAGCACCGCATTTTCGAGGCGAAGCAAATGGCGTTCACCTGTCTCGGCAATTGTCCAGTTGATGGCGAAACGCTGGCCCGCAGCCTTCATGCCATCGATTCGAATAGCGACCGCATCAAACACCTGCGTCACGGAAATATGTGCCATGAGCGCAAGCGCGTTCTGGCCTGCAGGACCAGCAACCTCGATGCCGCGCAGTTCTTGCGCGCCGGTGAGGAAGAAATTTCTCCAGGTTGCGTTTTCTTGCGAATAGCCCATCTGGGTGTAGGTGTGGGCGAGCAGTTCGCGCGCAGCCATGTTGGATGGGTCAGCGAACACGACGTGATTCACGACTTCGGCAACCCAGCGATAATCGCCGTCGTCGAAGCTCTGCTGCGCTTTCTCCAATACGGACTCGGCACCACCCATGAACTCGACATAGCGAACCGCTGCTTCCTCAGGCGGATGCGGCCAAAGGTGTGCAGGGTTTCCGTCGAACCAACCCATATAGCGCTGGTACACCGCCTTGACGTTGTGACTGACTGATCCGTAATAACCGCGGCAATGCCATGACGAAGCGAGCGTTGGTGGAAGTTCAATCATTTCGGCGATCTCAGTACCGGTGAATCCCCGATTGAGATAGCGAAGCGTCTGATCGTTCAAGTACGCGTAGAGATCACGCTGTTTGGAGAGGTAGTCGACGATGTTGCCGGTTCCCCACGTTGGCCAATGATGAGAAGCAAACGAGACATCGCTCTCCGCCGCGAACATCGCAATGCTTTCGTCGAGAAAGCCTGCCCACGCATGTGCATCGCGCACGAGTGCACCACGCAACGTCACGACGTTGTGCAAGTTGTGGGTTGCGTTCTCGGCCATGCAGAGGGCTCGAAAATCGGGGAAGTAAAAGTTCATCTCCGCCGGAGCCTCGGTGCCCGGAGTCATCTGGAACACAATGCGTACACCATCAAGCACAAGTTCTTGTCCGGTGTGAGTGATATCGATCGTTGGTGGCAGCAACGACAATGTGCCGTTGGAAGGCGCTGGACCGAGACCACAGGTCATCTGGCCCTCCGGGCCGCGCGGTAGAAGCGTTCCGTACATATAGGTAGCGCGACGGCTCATCGCCGTTCCGGCCTGAAGGTTTTCGCTGACCGCATGTTCGAGAAAATGTTCCGGCGCAATAATCGGAATGTCGCCAGGGTCGCCGTTGGGAACTACTCCCCCGGCGCCACCGAAATGATCGATATGGCTGTGTGTATAGATGAGTGCCGTTACCGGACGATCACCACGAACCGATCGATACAGCGCCAATGCCGCCGCAGCGGTCTCGCAGGACACAAGCGGGTCAATGACGATGACACCCTCATCGCCTTCAATCATCGTCATGCTTGAAATATCAAGACCGCGAACTTGATAGATGCCCGGGACAACTTCAAAGAGACCGTGGATGAGATTGAGTTGAGCCTGTCGCCACAAACTTGGATTCACCGTTGCCGGCGCATCACCTGACGTATCGCCGTAGGGGCCGAGATCCCAAACAACGCGACCGTCGGTCGCCTCGATCAGCGTGTCGTCGAGTGCAGCAAGAAAGCCGCGCTGCGCATCGACGAAATCCTGTTCATCGTCGAATGGAAGATCCATTGTCACCGCATGCTGATGCGCCGCAGTGTGTTCGGAGACCGACATGGGGGACCTCAATCATCGGAAAGGAAGCGAAAGCAGTTGGTTGGACCGTAGCCCGCTGTCGCACTGGCGAACTCGCTCAATCCATGGGGGGATGGATCAGATTCACTCGCTCAGGGACGCCGTTTCGTGTCTCACGGGATTAGCGCCACGACATATGAAAGAATCTGTGGGCAAGAAAGGGGGTGGTTGTTGTGAAATTTTCGCGTTTCTCTTTACCCGTAGCACTTGTGGCGGCGGCCGCGTTGATTGCTGCCTTCATGGCACTACCGCAGACATCGACAATTGAGTCAGCTGCCGGCGCAATCGAGTCGCTACCTTCGCCCACGACCCAAGTTCTCGAGACAACTGCGCACGATCACGCTGCCCCCGCCGACGACGCAGTTCATGACCACACGTTGATCGCTGATGTCTCATCGACCGACTCAGGTCACCAACACTCCAGCGCCCCAACCAATGCGTCTGAAGGCACGGCCAATGGCCTCCACGCACACGACCCACCTGCTGCGTCGGTTCTGCCCACAGGTCCGATCGTTTCGGTCAACGATCCGCGTCTCTCATCTGCGCAGCAGAACGCGGCAAACAGTCTTTTGATTGTGTCGCGTTCGACAATCGCTTCATTTCCCAACATCACAGCTTTGGCCGCAGGTGGCTACGTGTCGGTGGGCGACAACTCAAGCGGCTTACAGCATTGGGTGAAAGATGCTTTCACGAATGACGGGCTCGAAGTTGATCCCAATCACATCGAATCATTTGTGGTCAACATCGCTTCAGGCCGGACCGTCGGCGCCATGTTCATTCTTGAACCTGGGAAGACAATGGCCAATGTTCCAGAAATCGCCGGCGAGCTCACCCAATGGCACATTCACAAAACCATTTGCTTCAGCACGAGCCAGATCTGGCGATTCGTTTCATTCGCTTCTAACAACAATTGCCCGAGCGGAGCGGCACCGCGAACAGTGCCGCCGATGATGCACGTGTGGTCCTACGACCCTCCATGTGGACCATTCGTCGGAACCGAAGGACACGGCAGCACAAACTGCAGTGCCCACGCTCACTGATTAATCAAGCGTCGGCGGGACCGGCAGACCAAGCGCCTGCAT
>JBIIGP010000195.1:0-4245 GCA_044236415.1 Acidimicrobiales bacterium
GAAGCTGGCTCCACCTTTGGGTGGGCTCTTTGGGCCGACGCATGCGTTGGCATCGACCACTACGGCGCGAGCGCGCCTGGTCCTGAACTCATGGAACTCTTCGGCATGACCGTCGAAAACGTCATCGAACACGTACGCATCGTCCTCAACTAATCCGGAGCAGAGCAATGTCCCGACTTACTGACCTTTACGCAACCGAAGACCAGAGCCCTTGGCTCGACAATGTCCGCCGTGACTGGATTGAGAATGGCGAGATGCAGCGTTGGGTCGACCGAGGCGTACGCGGCGTGACCTCGAACCCGACAATCTTTCAGAAGGCGATTTCTGGCGGTGACGCATACGACGATCAGTTTCGCGAGTTGCTGGCGTCGGGTACATCAGTAACCGATGCTTACTGGGAGCTCGTCGTAACCGACATCACCAACGTGCTTTCCATTCTGCGGCCCGTCTACGACTCAAGTAACGGAATTGATGGATACGTATCGATCGAGGTATCTCCGCTCCTCGCTCGCGACACTGATGGCACTGCCGCAGCAGCGCGTCACCTTCATGGGCTTATCAATCAGCCGAATCTGTACATCAAGATTCCTGGAACGGCCGAAGGTCTTCCGGCCATCAAAGCGATGATCTCCGAAGGCGTGAGCGTCAATGTCACGCTTCTGTTCTCTCTTGAGCGCTACCGCGAAGTCATGGATGCCTACATCTCAGGACTGGAAGCTCGCGACGGAGACCTCTCCGGAGTTTCGTCAGTGGCGTCGTTCTTCATCAGCAGGGTTGACTCGGAAACAGATAAGCGTCTCGAAGCTCTTGGTTCCGATGACGCAAAGGCGCTTATGGGCAAGGTTGCTGTCGCCAACGCACAGGTTGCGTATGAAGCCTTCCTTGAAACCTTCAGCGGCCCCCGATGGGATGCGCTTGTCGCCCGTGGCGCTCGCCCTCAGCGTCCGCTCTGGGCATCAACGTCGACTAAGAACCCTGACTACCCGGACACCTTGTACGTCGATTCTCTGATTGGTCCCAACACGGTCAATACGATTCCCGAAAAGACTCTTGACGATTTCGACGATCACGGCACTGTGGCTCGAACCATCGACGCGGACCTTGCAGGAGCTCACGCGGTTCTCAATGGCTTCGCCTCGTTGGGTCTTTCACTCTCAGACGTCACCTCGCAACTCGAAGACGAAGGAGTGGCGTCATTCTCAAAGTCATTCGACGACCTTCTTGAGTCACTCACCGAGAAGGCGAAGACTCTGCGGTGATCGGTTCGCTCGTCGTCGTCGACGACGTCGCTGCAGCTTTTGCGCAATTAGTGGTCGATCGAGCCTCGGTCTCGAGCGCCCAGTTTTCTCTGGCGTTCTCCGGCGGTTCAACTGCGAGGGAGTGCTACGAGCGTCTCTCACATCAATCGGAGTTTCCCGTTGACTGGGGAAGGATCGATGCGTGGTGGGGCGATGAACGCTGCGTTCCCCTCAACGATCCCGACTCGAACTATCGGCTCGTCGAAGAATCCTTGCTCTCCAAAGTTGGGCTTTTGGCCTCTGTTCATCCGATGCGTTCTGATCTACCGGATGCCGCTGATCTGTACGACCGGCTCGTACGCTCGGCTCCGCCTATCGACCTCATCCATCTTGGTCTTGGACCTGACGGCCACACTGCCTCCCTCTTCCCCGACTCTGAGGCATTGACTGCCCCATCAACTCGATTCGTCGTCTCCAATGTCGATCCTCTTGGACACAACCCACACCCGCGACTCACGTTTACTTTCGCTGGTATTGCACATTGCCGAACGGCGGTCGTCACCGTCGCTGGCGCATCCAAGACAGAAGCGCTGCATCGTGTCCTCGACGGAGATCGCACTGCTCCGGCAGCACACTTGACGAACGATGACCTCATTTGGCTCGTCGACTCTGAGGCAATGGGCTCTCGCAGTCCCCGATAGGGTCTCTTCAATGTCAAGGCTGAACGCCCCGCTTGAGGAGTTGATGTCCGAGGCCAGGTCCATTCGCGACCAGGCATTCGGCGTCCGGGTGACCTATTCGCCAAAGGTCTTTATCCCCCTCACGATGCTCTGTCGGGATCGTTGCGGCTACTGCACCTTCGCTCAGCCTCCTGCCCGCCTCGAGTCTCCCTACCTTTCGCCTTCGCAGGTCCGTGCCCTCGCTGTCGCTGGAGCGCGTGTTGGTTGTCACGAGGCGCTGTTTACTCTCGGCGAGGCACCAGAGGATCGCTATCCGGTCGCAGCGCAGTGGCTGGCTGACAATGGCTACGGATCCACGATCGACTACGTCGCCGCAATGGCGCAGTTGGTCCTCGATGAGACAGGCCTTCTCCCCCACGCAAACGCTGGAGCACTTCCGGCAGAACAGTTAGCGCAACTGCGGAAGGTGTCTCCATCGCAAGGAGCAATGGTTGAGTCGTTACGAGGTGACCTTGAATGTCACCGTGGCGCGCCTGACAAGACCCCTGAACGTCGTCTTGCAACCCTTGAAGCCGCGGGCGAACTCTCGATCCCGTTCACAACGGGCATCCTCGTTGGCATAGGCGAGAACCGTGACGATCGCATCGCTGCATTAGAAGCGATCGCTGCATCCCATCAGCGTCACGGACACGTCCAAGAAGTCATCGTCCAAAATTTCCTTCCAAAGGCCGGAACCGCAATGCATGCGGCCAACCCGTGCCCAAGCGACGACTACCTCGATGCAATCGCGCTAGCGAGGTTGATCCTTCCGGCTGACATTCATCTCCAGGCGCCACCAAACCTCTCCGACGACTTCGGAGTGCTCCTCGACGCGGGAATCGACGACTGGGGCGGCGTCTCTCCGGTGACTGCCGATCACGTCAATCCCGAACGCCCATGGCCAGATCTCGACATCCTCCGAACGGTTACTGAAGCGAAGGGCTTCACCCTTGCGCCTCGACTCACGGTGCATCCGGAGTTTGCCCGTAACGATGTGAAGTGGATCGATGAGGGCCTTCGCTTCGCTGTTATGGACCGATCCGACGCCGAGGGCCTCGCCCGAGACGATGCCGGTGCAGTATTCGTGCAATCGCTCAAGCCCGCCGCACCTGAGCAGGTCGACGACGGAGTCGAGGTCCTGCAGATCGGACCTCGCTCAACGATTTGGAGTGCTGGTTCCCGAATCACTCCTCCGACGTATGTGCCCGCTGAGGGCAAAGCAACAGGCGCTGTCGCTGAGGTGATCGAGGGTGTCCGCCTTGGTCAGACTCCAGAACTTGAGGAAATCGTCACGCTGTTCAGCGCCCGTGGACCAAACTTTGCGGCTGTTACGCAATTGGCAGATGAGTTGCGCGCCGAAGCTGTGGGCGACACCGTGACATGGGTCCACAACAGAAATATCAACTACACCAACGTCTGCACGTTCAAGTGTCGTTTCTGTGGGTTTAGCAAAGGCCCGCTTTCCCTTAATCTTCGAGGAACGCCGTATCTGCTCACGCTCGACGACATCGCCCAACGGACTCGTGAAGCGGCCGATCTCGGTGCAACTGAAGTATGCCTTCAAGGTGGAATCCATCCCGATTTCGACGGCGACTACTACATCGATGTTGCCCGTGCCGTCACTGACGCGGTTCCCGATATCCACGTTCATGGCTTCACCGCACTCGAGGTCACTGAGGGTGCTCGTCGGCTTGAGGAGCCGCTCGATTCCTATCTCCTTCGTCTCAAGGACGCTGGCCTCAAAACGCTGCCAGGAACCGCGGCAGAAATCCTCGACGATGAAATCCGAGCAATTATCTGCTCGGACAAAATCAACACCGAGGAATGGCTCGAAGCTCATCGCACCGCTCACAGCGTTGGCCTCCGTTCGAATATCACGATCATGTTTGGATCCGTGGAGCGACCAGTTCACTGGGCGCGCCACATCGTCCGCACTCGCGACCTGCAAAAGGAAACCGGCGGTTTCACCGAGTTCGTTCCGTTGCCGTTTGTTCACATGGCAACGCCGCTGTATCTCACGAAAAAGGCCCGACGTGGGCCGACATTCCGCGAAACCTTGTTGATGCACGCGGTACCCCGTATCGCCTACCGAGGCCTGATCGACAACATCCAGACCTCATGGGTCAAGCTCGGCGTCAGTGGTGCCCAGCAGGCATTGCAATCCGGGGCGAACGACCTTGGTGGAACACTCATGGACGAGAACATCAGTCGCGCTGCGGGTGCCGATCACGGACAGGGCATGGAGCCGAAAGACTTCGCCGAACTGGTCGCTCCGCTCGGCCGTGTGG
>JBIIGP010000196.1:0-4233 GCA_044236415.1 Acidimicrobiales bacterium
CACCGACGTTGCTGCTCGCGGCATTCACGTCGATGAGGTTGATGTCGTCATTCATTACGACCCGCCGGAAGATTCAAAGGCGTACCTGCACCGTTCTGGCCGTACCGCGCGCGCTGGCGCCAAGGGTGTTGTTGCCACGCTTGTGATGTGGAACGAAGAACTTGAGGTCAAGCGTTTGCTCAAGCGTCTCAAGCTCGATCAGCCCATCGTCGAGGTGTTTTCGAACGATAAGCGTCTTGCCGATCTCGCTTCTTGGGATCCGCGCGCCGACTCCGCAACTCGCTGAACGTGTCCGATCTCGGTCGGGATTACGAGACTTCGCTCGATCCGACTCGTCGGCGTCGAGACGGAGTGCACTACACGCCCCGAGAAGTTGCCGATGAGCTCGTCGAACGTGCCTTTGCTGCTCATGGTCAGGCGATCGCTTCTGGGGCACCGTTCTCGGTCTGCGATCCCACCTGCGGGGCGGGCGTCTTTCTGCTGGCTGCGGCCGACGCCCTTGTGGTTCGGGGCCGTACGCCATTCGATGCGCTTGCGTGTTTGCGGGGGATGGACATCGACCCTGAAGCGCTTGAGGTCGCGCGAGCCGAGTTGTTGGGCTGGGCGCGAGCGCATGGAGTCACTGCCGAGTTGCCCTCGGTTCTTGTTGTGGGCGACGCGCTGAACGACCAGTGGCCAAACGACGGGCATCTCGATGTTGTGGTCGGAAATCCTCCGTTCGGGGGACAACTTGCTGGGGCGACGGTGCGAGACGAAAGCGCGGTTGCCGGCGCGGCACGGATTCTTGGTCGGCCCGCGGGTTACACCGACACGGCTGGCGTGTTGCTGGTGCGAGCGCTCGATGCAGTTCGCCCCGGCGGTTCGGTGGTGTTCGTGCAACCGCTTTCGATCCTTGGTGCACGCGACGGTGCAATCGTTCGCGATTTTGTGAGCCCGGCACTTGAATCAATCTGGATTCCCGACGATCAGTTGTTCGATGCGGCTGTTCATGTATGTGCACCGGTACTTCGCAAGCCAAAACCGGTTGCGGCAGGATCGGGCAACAACGAGACCGATGCCATTCCAACCTGGACGGAGCTCGCTGCTGAAGCAATGGGCGTGCCTTCGGTGCGTTTGGGTGGCGCACCACTTTCATCGCTTGCTGAATGCACCGCTGGTTTTCGTCACGAGTTCTACGACGTTGCGGCGGCAACGGTTGAGCGGGGGAGCGCTGGTGGCGAAAACGCAGACTTTCCCAAACTCATCACTGTCGGATTGATTGATCCAGCAAAGTTGTTATGGGGAACGCGCGCCGCTCGGATTGCGGGAACGACGTTCGCCGAGCCGGTTGTTGATGTTGCGAAACTTTCAAAGCCGTTTGAACTGCGCAAGCGTCCGAAGCTTCTGGTAGCGACGCAGACCCGAGTCATCGAAGCGGTTGCTGACTACGACGGAATGTTGTGGCCATCGGTTCCGGTGATCTCTGTTCTCCCTCGTTCTGATGACGCGGGTGCTCTCGACCTTTTGCTCGCAGCATTGATCGCGCCACCGGCATCGGTGTGGGCCGCACGTCAGGCGGCGGGCACTGCGAGAAGCCCCGGAGCCGTGCGGCTGAGTGCAACGCAACTCGCACAACTCCCGTTGCCCACCAATCGCGCACTGTGGAACGAAGGGTCAGAACAACTCCGGGCAGGGCAGCTGACGACTGCAGTCCGGACCCTCACTGCGGCCTATGGGCTCAGCGAGCACGAACAGCTGGCAGTCCTTGACTGGTGGACGATCCGGTCGCAGCCCCGGAAACGCCAAGGGAAAAACCCCGGTCTTTGACCTCGGCCCTGTTGGGCTGGCAGCATTAGCCCTCACATCACGAGTGGCTCGGTTTTCCGGGCTCGGCAACCTGGGGCGAACACCCAAGGTGCCAACCCACCTTTGGTGGGGATGCGGCTTGCACCTTCCGGTGTCGGCAACAACCAGTTCGAGGAGATGCTTTGACCGAAGTGAACCGTCGGGCGCCATTGAGCGCCGACCCGCTACCCGCCTCTGGCGCGTGGCGTCCCGGTGACCCTGTGGGTCAACGGCGGTTCGTCGCGTTTGATCCCGACCGCAGATTCCAGCTTGAAGGCGGCGGTTCGCTCAAGGGCGTGACTGTTGCTTATGAAACCTGGGGCGAACTCAATGCCGATGCATCGAACGCAATTCTTGTTTGTCATGCGCTGACTGGCGACAGTCATGCAGCAGGCCCGAGTGGTCCCGGTCATCCCACCGAAGGTTGGTGGGATCCGCTCATTGGTCCAGGCAAGGCCATCGACACCAACCGTTTCTTCGTTGTGTGCACGAACGTGCTTGGTGGGTGCCAGGGAACGACCGGCCCGTCATCGACGAATCCAGAAACCGGTCGTCCCTACGGTTCGTCCTTTCCTGTCGTAACAATCAGAGACATTGTGCGTACTCAAGCGGCGGTTGCCGACGAGCTCGGTGTTGCGAAATGGCTCTCGGTCATCGGCGGTTCAATGGGCGGAATGCAAGTTCTTGAATGGGGAATCATGTTCCCCGAGCGCGTGCATTCGTTAGCGCCGCTTGCGAGCTGCGTTGCGGCGAGCGCGTTTCAGATTGGTCAGTCCAGCGTTCAGCGAAGCGCAATCGTTCTCGACCCCAAATGGAATGGTGGCGACTACTACGACGCTGCTCCCAATGAAGGCCCGCACTTCGGGCTGGGTCTCGCGCGCGAACAAGCGACGCTGACCTATCAGAGCGAAGAACTTATTGACACGAAACAAGGCCGTCGCGAAAAAGATGTGATGGACAGAGGCTTTGCCCCGTGGCAGCGCTTCGCGGTTGAGGGCTTCCTCGACTATCAAGCCGAGAAATTGATTCGTCGGTTCGATGCCAATTCGTACTTGGTTATCAACAAAGCCATGGATCTCCACGATGTCGGCCGCGGTCGTGGTGGTTTGCAGCGCGCACTCGCTCGGATCTCGGCCCCAGTCCTCACGCTTTCCATCAGTACCGATGGTCTCTATCCCACGCGCCAACAACAACTCTTGCACGATGAAATCGTGAGCAACGGCGGCAGCAGTCGTCACGAGATCATTCACTCCAAGGCTGGCCACGACGGTTTTCTTACTGAACATCAGGCTGTTGGCGCTGCACTCAAGCCGTTCCTTGCGGAAATTGAAACGAAACTGACGAACTCATGACTGAAGAACGCGACACTTCACACCTTCACCCCGAAACCCGTGCGATTCGCGCTGGCCGGGCCGATAACGACACTGCGCTTGCGCCAATCCTTTGGGCAACGACAACGTTCGTGACGCCAACGGTCGATGAATCGCGCAAGATGGCCACGGGGGTTGGGCCATCGCGGTTCTATAGCCGTTTTGGCAATCCCACCGTTGCTGGTTTTGAAGATGCCATTGCGCAACTTGAAGGCGCGGAAAAGGCCCGTGCGTTTGCCTCGGGGATGGGCGCAATCAGTGCGGTCGTCTTGGGTCTTTGCTCGAAAGGCGACCACATCGTCACGCAGAATCAGCTGTATGGCGCAACACAATTGCTGTTCCAAGCGGTGTGCCCGCGATTTGGCATTGACGTCACGTTTGTCGACGGCACCGAACCCGGTGCATTCGCTGCCGCGGTGATCCCTGGCCGCACAACAATGATTTATGCCGAGACCCCAGCCAATCCTCGTCTCGACCTCGTAGATCTTGCCGAACTCGGCGCGATCAAAGGTCCGGTCAAGGTCGTGGATTCCACCTTTGCCACACCGTTCGCGCAACGTCCGCTTGAATTCGGCATTGATCTTGTTGTGCATTCAGCAACGAAGGGCATTGCCGGACACAACGACGCAACTATTGGTGTCGTAGCTGGAGCTGCGGACTACATCGACTGGCTGTATTCCTTTGCGGTTATTCAAGGCGCGGTCGCTTCGCCGTTCGATGCGATGAACGCATTGCGCGGCCTTCGCACACTGGGCGTACGTCTTGAACGCCAGAGCAAGAACGCTGGCGAAATCGCACGTTTCCTCGAAGCGAATCCGAAAGTCGCATCTGTCCGTTGGCCTGGCCTTGAATCGCATCCGCAGTTCGAACTTGCCCAACGACAACTTGATATCCCCGGCGGGCAGTTGGCCTTCGAACTCAACGGTGGACTCGATGCCGGCCGCACGTTCGTTGAAGCGGTGCAGATTGCGCAGTTGGCAACCTCGTTGGGCGGGCCTGAAACGCTTGTTACCCATCCTGCATCAACGACGCATGTTGG
>JBIIGP010000197.1:0-4228 GCA_044236415.1 Acidimicrobiales bacterium
TTGCAGCCATTTGAGATCAACGCCCTGCACCATCACGAAGTCCGAATCAATGGTCTTCATCGTGATTCGCGCAATGGGGTCTCCCGGCTCCGGGATCGGGAGGTCGGCCGGAGCGGTGACAACCGGCTGTGATTCTGCCGACGCTGACGGCGGCGAGAACTCGGCGATCTGGGTGTTGAACTCTTTCGTGAGATTGTCCTGAGCTCGAGCTGTGGACAGTCCTGTTCCCCAAAGTTGATAGGCGACGAACAGCAGAATCACAACGCCCGTTCGCATCATGAACCGCCCGATCGCGCCCACGACGCTCCACAACTTCACCAGCGAACCCTAGCGAGGCCGGTCGCTTGGTCTCACGGCGGGAGCGGCCACTACCCTCAGGACACCCCATGGAGCGAGACGACCCCACATTCCGGTCCGGGACAGAGCCCGTGGTCCACCTCCGCGGGGCGGTGGCCCTGCTCGGCCGATTCCCTGCCCTCGCCGGTGTCGATCTCGATGTCGACCGCCGCCGAATCGTTCTTCTGCGCGGCGCGAATGGGGCGGGGAAGACAACGTTGTTGCGGGCCCTTGCGGGGTTGGTGCCGATCACTTCTGGTGAGGCAGTTGTGTTGGGAGTCGACCTTCGCGATGACCGCCGCGCTGTGCGTCACCGGGTTGGGTTGCTGGCCCACGGAACCGGGCTTTATGACGAACTCACTGTTGCGGACAATGTTCATTTCTGGACGCGGGCAGCGCGAGCCGACATGGCCGATGCAGAAGCGGCGATGACACAACTTGGTCTCGATGGCCGATTGCGCGATGTCGCGGTTGGCCGGTTATCGACTGGTCAGCGGCGGCGCACCTCGCTTGCTTGTTTGCTGGCGAGGCGTCCAGAACTTTGGCTGCTTGACGAACCGCATGCTGGTCTCGACAAAGAAGGTCGCGACATCGTCGATGCCCTCGTTCGAGATGCAGCCGCGGCTGGGGCGACGATCATCCTGAGTTCTCACGAACTCGACCGCTCAATCGAGCTTGCTGACGAGATCGTGACCCTCGGCGGAGGGGTTGCGCTCGATGAAGGCGCGGGTGGCGGTGATGGTCATGTTGTCTGACGCATGGCTCATCGCTCGCAAGGATCTCAAACTCGAGATTCGCTCTCGGGTGGCGATCAACCAGGTCATCCCGTTTGCACTTCTTGTTTTGGTGCTGTTCGCGTTTGCTCTTGATCCCGACCGCGGACTTCTTGAAAAGGCCACTCCGGGCCTCTATTGGATTGCTGTGCTTTTCAGCGGTCTGTTAGCGATGCAGCGGGCGTTCTCGCTCGAAGCAGCTGACGGTGTGACCGATGCCCTGCGCCTTTCAGGGTTAGCCCCGTCCGGCATCTATCTCGGTAAGACCCTGTCGGTGGCGGTGCAATTGCTCGTTCTTGAGGTCCTTCTCGGCGTCGGAGTGGCTGTGCTTTATGGCACCTCGATCACCGGCTGGCTTCTGCTGATGGCCACGATCGTGGTCGCGACCGCGGCGATCTCGACCGCCGGTACCCTCTTTGGCGTCGTGGCAGCGGGTCTCCGAGTTCGTGAAACCCTCCTTCCACTTCTACTGTTGCCAGTACTTGCTCCGGTGTTGATCGGAGCGACCCGTGCCTTCGAGGCAGCGCTCAGCGGAACACCGTCCGAGGGCTGGCCGTGGGTTGGGTTGATGAGCTTGTTCGCCGTTGTGTATGCGGTGGCTGGAATCTTCGGATTCGGCCCTTTGATGGAGGAATCGTGACCACCGAGACCGTCGGGTCAGTTGAGGCCAGCGCAAGCGGGCCGACCTCTACCGGTTCGCGCGCCACCATGATTCTTGGCATTGTCACGCTCGTAGCTCTCGGAGTACTCGTGCTCTTTGGTCTCATCCTGAGTCCGGCCGACGAGAGCCAAGGTGATTCAGTTCGGATCATGTACGTACACGTGCCGTCGGCGACGCTTTCGTACGTCGGTTGTTTCCTCACTGCGATCGGTTCGGCCGTCTACTTGTGGCGTAAGTCGCAATGGTGGGAGCTCGTCGCCTACGCAGGGGCTGAAGTCGCTGCGCTGTTTACGGCATTCACGCTGATCACCGGAATGCTCTGGGGTCGACCCACATGGGGCGTTTATTGGGTGTGGGATGCGCGGCTTACCTCTGAAGCACTTCTCATGCTTTTGCTGCTCGGGTACTTGGCGGTCCGCCGCCTTGCGGCCGACTACGAAGTTCGTGCGAAGCGCGCAGCAATCATCGGGCTTCTGCTTGTGCCGAACGTCATCATTGTTCGCCAATCAGTTCAGTGGTGGCGCACACTGCATCAAACACCCACCCTTTCTCTCTCCGGTGCAGAGATTCAGGGCTTGATGCTCTTTTCTCTCTTTACCGGCTTTGTTGCGATCACGCTGGTTTTCATTTGGATGGTCATCCATAGATTCCGGGTCGCGTGGCTTGAAGAGCAACTCGAAGCTGAAGGTCTTGACACCGCAATTGCTGAACGACGCGCCGAAGGGGTGATCTCGTGAGCACCACCTTCGATGTTGCTCAAGCCACTGGAACGTGGCCATTTGTGGCTGCTGCGTGGGCTGTCGTGTTTGGCGGCATGGGCGCATACGCGCTTGTCACGGTTGTGCGCGGTCGTCGCTTAAGTAAGCAGGTTCCACCGGAGAAGCGTCGATGGAGCTGACACCGCGTACCGGTCCCGAATCTGAAGGTGGCGACGCAGCATCGGTCGCGCCTCGCAAGAAGCGTCGCATGAGTCTTCCGGCGCTAGCGCTTCTCATCGCGGTCATTGCAGTCGGAGGTTTTGTGGTGGTGCAGGCACTGGGAAGCGCTACCACCTTCTATCGAAACGCCGACGAAGCAGTTGCTCAACGTGAATCACTTGGCGTGAAGCGGTTTCGTTTGCAAGGGACCGTTGTTCCCGGAACCATCGTGCAAACTGGCGATGGAGTCACATTTGAAATCGCGTACAACGGAGTGCCGATAACGGTTCAACACGTTGGCGATCCACCCGAAATGTTCAAGGAGAACCAAGCGGTTCTGCTCGAAGGACATTTTGTTGCCGCTGGCTCAAACACCTACGACTCAGATCTCATGATTGTGAAGCACAGCGAGGTCTACAAAGAAGAGGAAGCCGATCGACTCAACCAGGCTGAGGTGAACGGGAACGTTCCCGTCACCACGGTTCGGAGCGGCTCGTGAATCTCGCACTTGGACGTGCAGGAATCACTCTTGGTTTTGCTGCGGCGATTCTTGGCGCCGTCACGGTTGGTTACGGACTGATCCGTCATCGTCCCGAACTTGTCCGGTTGTCTCGTTGGTATGCGGGGCTGGTCTTCCTCGGTGGACTGCTCGCTGCGATCGCGATGGAACGAGCACTCATCACCCGTGACTTCACGGTGCTCTACGTCGCCGATAACGGTTCGATGAAAACCCCGGCGCTCTACAACTTTGCAACGTTGTGGGGAGCTCTCGAAGGTTCGATCATCCTTTGGGCGCTCATACTCGGCGGCTACCTCATGGCGGTGGTGTTGAAGTTCCGCAAGCGTCTTGCTGATCCGCTTGTTGGTTGGGCGATTTTCACGATGCTTATCGTCTGCATCTTCTTCTTTTGGATGCTGGTTGGTCCTGCCAATCCGTTTAAGAGTTTCTCCCCGCCACCGGGTTTCGACGGTCCAGGTCCGAATCCGTTGCTGCAGAACCATCCGCTTATGGCGTTCCATCCGCCGATGCTGTACCTCGGCTACGTCGGCTTCACCGTTCCGTTTGCCTTCGCTATCGCTGCGTTGATCACCGGTCGCGTGGGCGAAGGTTGGTTGCTGGCTACGCGTCGATGGACTCTCATTGCTTGGGGTTTCCTCACTGCTGGAATCCTCCTCGGTTCCTGGTGGTCCTACGAGGTTCTTGGATGGGGCGGCTACTGGGCGTGGGACCCAGTAGAAAACGCTTCATTGATGCCATGGCTTACTGGCACCGCGTATTTGCATTCAGTGCTTGTGCAGGAACGCCGTGGCATGTTGCGGGTCTGGAACATCTCACTGCTGTGCGCAACGTTTGCGCTCACGATTCTTGGCACATTCATTACGCGATCTGGCGTTATTGAATCGGTCCATGCGTTCACCACATCAGGAATCGGTATCGCACTTATTTCCTTCTTTGCTCTCATTGTGCTGTCAACGGTTGTGCTCATCGGTTGGCGCGGCGATCGCTTGAGATCACCCGGCCGAATAGATTCCCCGTTGTC
>JBIIGP010000198.1:0-4171 GCA_044236415.1 Acidimicrobiales bacterium
ATCGCACTCAAAGGACTTCTTCCCATCGCCCGACCGAAGAAAAATCCACCAACGTCGGTAGCCACTGCCGCAACGACTGCAACAAGGAGGATGCTTACGCCTTGAGCGGGAATGTTGACGATCAACGCGGCGAAACTTCCGAAGACGCCGACCCAAACAACACCAATCAGGGTGACACCGAGATTGGCAGTGGGACGAGCACGGCCACTGGCGCTGCTCAGGTACCAAACGATGCCGAAGAGGAACGTGAGGACGATGATCGCGGGAATCGCCGACTCGCCCTTCCAGTACGCCGCAAGCGGCAATGCTGCAATTGCAGCGAGACCAAGCAACGTTGCGGGTCGGAACCCACTCTTTTGCATTGCCCCGAAGTACTCAAAACCTGCAGCGACAAGAACGACTTCGATGAGAAGTAGCGCCGGCACGGGACCAGCTTTAAACAACAGCGCTGCGACAATCGCCATTCCGATACCGACAGCAGCAGCTATCGGAACATTGCGCGACTTCGAGGCGACCACTGCCGTCTCGCCCTCATTCGGCGTTTGCACACGTTCGGCGCGGCCAGCAGATGGAGGCGGAGGTGGCGCAGCGGCAGACGGGCCAACAAGATCAGGTGGAAGCAGGATCGCGGACAATGGATCAACTTGTTCACGCGAGGCCCGAGCAGATCGGCCACGGCGCGGACTGCGACGACGAGATTGTGGGTCGAGTTCGACATCGTCGAAGTTGAGATACGCCTCGTCGGAAATGCGTTCGTCAGTATCGAGGGCTCCGAGACGTTCAGCGACTACTTCTTCGGGTTCCGACGCGGCGAGATCGCCGAGAAGGTCTCCGTGATCAGTGGTGTCGTGCTCACTGCGCCAACGCGGCGTGTCAGCCATTGATGCACGCGCCTCATCGACAGGATTGTCACCAATAACGACGGCAGGAACCTGACCGGTTGCCGGTTCGGTCCAGTGCGGCATTTCGTGTTCGCCAGTTGGCGGTCCAACATTCATGACCGGCGGCGGAGGAGGCGGAAGTTCACGCTCGGGAAGTCGAGTGGCCACGTCTGGTCGGTTCGAAGCTTCGGCGATTTCATCGGCAGTGATGATCCGAACCTCTTCAGGATCACCAGGTGCTCTCGGTTCGCGGGACAGATCGTCGGAAGTCATCAGTCCTCCATCAACTCGGTTTCTTTGGCACCCAACGCGTCACCGATTTCGGCTTCGTGACTGTGGATGATTTTGTCGAGTTCTTTTTCGGCGCGCTCGAGTTCGTCTTTCGAAAGGTCGCCGCCTTTCTCAAGTGCTTCAAGTTCCTGGCGAGTCGAACGACGCTGATTGCGCAAAGCAATCTTTCCGTCTTCGGCCATGTTCTTGACGACCTTCACCAGTTCCTTGCGTCGCTCGCCTGTGAGGGGAGGAAAGGAAAGACGAATCGAGATTCCGTCGTTGCTCGGATTGAGACCAAGGTCGGACTGCTGCAACGCCTTCTCGATTGCGCCGATGGCACCCTTGTCATACGGAGTGATGAGCAACTGGCGCGCTTCAGGAACGTTGAAGCCAGCGATCTGCTGCAACGGCACTTCGGAGCCGTAGTAGTCGACCGGAATCTTTTCGACGAGCGCTGGTGCAGCACGACCCGTGCGAATTGAGGAGAAGTCCGCACGCGTGTGCGTGACGACCTTCTTCATTTTCTCGACAGTTTCTGCAAGAAGCAGATCGGCCATCTCTGATGTCATCGGAACACTCCAGGAGATATCGAAGAGAGCGACGGGGTCTCCAGCGACCGCCTCAACGGACGAGGGTACCGACCGAACCGCCCTCAAGTAGCGAACGCACATTGCCCTCGCCGGTGAGATCGAACATAACGATGGGCAAATTGTTGTCCATGCACAACGTGATTGCTGTGGAATCCATTGCGCGAAGGCCCTGGTTCAGCACATCGAGGTAGGTAACTTCCTCAAGCTTTGTCGCTTCAGGGTTCGTGCGAGGATCATCGGTATAAATGCCGTCGGTGCCCGAATGTGTGCCCTTGAGCAGGACACCGGCTTCGATCTCGACTGCCCGCAATGCGGCGGTGGTATCGGTGGTGAAGAACGGGTTTCCCGTTCCACCAGCGAAAATCACGACTCGACCCTTTTCAAGGTGTCGAACTGCACGGCGACGGATGTAGGGCTCGGCAACCTGCGCCATTTGAATAGCGGACTGCACTCGGGTGGGCTGACCCAACTGCTCGAGCGTGTCTTGCAATGCGAGTGCATTGATCACCGTTGCGAGCATGCCCATGTAGTCGGCTTGCGCACGATCCATGCCAGCGCCAGCGCCAGCCATTCCGCGCCAGATATTTCCGCCACCAACAACGATGGCGATCTGAACGTCGGGATGGTCAGCGCGAACGTCGACAATGTCTTTGGCGATGCGTTGCACCACATGGCCGTCAATGCCGTATCCGGCATCGCCAGCGAACGCTTCGCCCGAAACCTTCAACAGAACCCGCGACCAGCGGGCGGTCGCGGAGGCCATCAGGCTCCGATGAATACCTGAGCGAAACGGACGAGCGTTGCGCCGGCAAGCAAATCAGTGATCGATTTCTTGTCGTCTCGCACGAACTGCTGCTCAAGAAGTACTTGCTCCTTGTACCAACCGTTGATGCGTCCTTCGACGATCTTCGGCCAGGCAGCTTCAGGCTTGCCTTCTGCCTTGGTGATGTCGAGAAGAGCTTGGCGCTCACGCTCAACATCCTCAGCCGGAACTTCGTCACGGTTGAGGTAGGCCGGCTTTGAGAACGCAATGTGCACGGCAAGATCGTGAGCGATCTCTTTGGTGCCGCCATCAAGTTCAACAAGAACCGCGTTGACCCCACGACCGTCCTGCAAGTGCAGGTAAGAGTCGAGAATGTTGTCGCCAGCGGCGTCGAATCGCACGACGGTGCCAAGTTCGATGTTTTCCTTCTTGGCGATCTTCAGTGCGTCGAGTTCGTCGTTCATTTCCGAAAGTGCATCGGCGCCCTTGGCAACAACAGCTTCAGTCATGTCTTGAACGAGTGAAATGAAGTCAGCGGCCTTGGCCGAGAAATCGGTTTCGCTCTTGAGTTGCACGATGGCACCGACTGAGCCGTCAACGACGACACAGACAGAACCTTGTGCATTCTCACGATCGCCAAGCTTGGCCACCTTGGCCAGGCCCTTCTCGCGCAACCACTGCTTGGCGGCTTCAAAGTCGCCGTCGTTTTCGGTGAGCGCCTTCTTCGCGTCCATCATTCCGGCGCCAGTGATCTGACGAAGGTTCTGGACGTCCTTGGCGGTGAATTCAGCCATTGGTTTTCAGGACTCCTGCGTGGTTTCGTTTGCTGGATCAGTTTGCGTGATTGCCTCTTCGGCAGTCGCACGTTCAGAAGCGATACGTGCTTCGCGTGCAGCAGCAGCTTCGGCAGCCTGACGACGAGCGTCGGCCTGAGCGGCTTCGTGAGCGGCTTCTTCTTCCGGCGTGCGCTCAACAACAGCGGGACCTTCAGGAACAACAGCACCACGCTTGCGCGAAGCAATGAAGCGACCTTCGTCAACGGCATCGGCGATAACGCGAGCCATGAGGTTCGCGGAACGGATTGCGTCGTCATTGCCCGGGATCACGTAGGTGATGATGTCGGGATCGCAGTTGGTGTCGACCACAGCGACGATCGGGAGACCGAGCTTGTTTGCTTCGGTAACGGCGATGTCTTCCTTCTTGGTGTCGAGCACGAAGATGGCGCTGGGAAGTCGTTCCATATTGCGGA
The DNA here is from genome assembly GCA_044236415.1 of Acidimicrobiales bacterium. GTDB lineage: Bacteria > Actinomycetota > Acidimicrobiia > Acidimicrobiales > Acidimicrobilacustridaceae > Acidimicrobilacustris. Next base: position 3,757 of record JBIIGP010000198.1, read on the forward strand.
TGCCACCGAGGTTGCGCTCGAGCTTCTCGAGTTCACGACTGATGAGAAGGGCTTCCTTCTTTGGCATCGCTTCGAAGTCACCAGAGTCGCGCATGCGCTGGTAGTCCTTCATCTTCGCGACGCGCTTGGACATGGTCTGGAAGTTGGTGAGCATGCCGCCGAGCCAACGCTCGTTCACATAGGGCATGCCGCAGCGTTCTGCATAGCTACGAACCGGATCCTGGGCTTGCTTCTTGGTGCCCACGAAAAGGATCGTGCCGCCGTCGGCCACGAGGTCGCGCACAAAGCTGTACGCGGTTTCGATGCGGCCGAGCGTCTGCTCAAGATCGATGATGTAAATGCCGTTGCGCTCGCCGTGGATGAATCGCTTCATCTTCGGGTTCCAGCGGCGGGTCTGATGACCGAAATGCACGCC
>JBIIGP010000200.1:0-4131 GCA_044236415.1 Acidimicrobiales bacterium
TCACCACATCAGGAATCGGTATCGCACTTATTTCCTTCTTTGCTCTCATTGTGCTGTCAACGGTTGTGCTCATCGGTTGGCGCGGCGATCGCTTGAGATCACCCGGCCGAATAGATTCCCCGTTGTCTCGCGAAGGAGCATTCCTCGCGAACAATGTTCTGTTTGCGGCCTTCGCATTCGTGATCCTTCTTGGCACGTTGTTCCCATTGATTGTTGAAGCAATCAACGACGACCGAATTTCGGTCGGTGTCCCGTATTTCAATCGAATGACGATGCCGATTGGATTGACGCTGCTTTTCCTTATGGCGATTGCTCCGGTTCTTCCATGGCGCAAGGCCAGCGGAGAGTTGTTGCGCCATCGATTGATTTGGCCTGCGTGGATCGGTGTTGGCTCGATGATCTTTGCGGTCGCTATCGGTGCGCGCGGCTTTGCTCCGGTGTTGGCATTCGGGCTCGGCGGATTCGCTGCAGGCTCTGCCGGTCGCCAAGTTGTGCTCGCGACTCGGCGACAGGGCTGGCGTGGTCTTATCGGCCGGGCAAACGGCGGGATGATCGTTCATCTTGGTGTCGTGATGATCGCCGTCGCGTTTGCGGCAAGCAGCAGTTACGTTCGCCAAGCTGAGTTCACGCTTACGCAGGGTCAATCTGCGCAGTTTGCGGGTCACGAGTTGGTTTACGTGGGCCAGAACATCAAACAAGAGTCCGCCAAGATCGTGGATCAGGTACTCATCACTATCGACGGCACCGGTCCTTGGGCCCCATCTCTGAACAAATTCGCGAACGGCAACCAAACAATTGGAACGCCTTCGGTTCGCACGACCTTTACTGATGATGTGGTCTTGTCAGTGATTGATATTAAAGATGGCGAGAACGGTTCGGTAACCATTCGCGTCACGGTGCAACCGCTCATCATGTGGCTGTGGATCGGTGGCGGAGTGATGGCGCTCGGCACTCTGCTCGCCGTGTTCCCTGGCCGCCGCCGCAACCCACTTGATGCTGTTTCTGCGCCGGTAGCGGTTGAGCCGCCAAAAGATCCGACAGGGGTGACCGTATGACGGCCTCGTCAGGTGAGGCAGCGGCCCCTCGAGGTGGCAGCAAGCTCGCGCGCAACGCAGCGATTGTTGTTGGCGTTGTTCTTGTTGCGCTTATTGCTCTTCTTGCCACGCGTGGCACAAGTACGCCCATCTCAAGTCAGATTGTTGGTCAAGCAGCACCGGACTTCACCGGAGTGGAGTTGGACGGTTCAACGTTCCGAATGGCGAATCATCGGGGCGAGTGGGTGCTGGTGAACTTCTTTGCGACGTGGTGCACGCCTTGTCGCCTTGAGGATCCGCAGATCCAGCAGTTCATCGATTCTCATGAAGGTGAGCCGGTCCAAGTGGTGAGCGTTGCCTTCTCCGATGATGCCGATTCCATTCGTGACTATTGGGTCAAGGAGCGCAATACGTGGCCAGTCATTTCGAATGACACCGGTTTGATCGCCCTTGATTACGGCGTGACCAAAGTTCCCGAGTCCTACATGGTGGCCCCTAGCGGCCTTGTGGTCGCCGGTTTTTTCGGTGGGGTTACCGCCGCCGGGCTCGACAAAGTCATTACAGAGAACGGCGGAATGGCAGTTGCGGGGACTGGGACGGGGACGAAATGAGTTCACCGTCGATGTTTGCGAAGGGTTCACCGATTCGCCGGTGGGGCCCATGGATCGCGGTCGCTGTTGTTGCCTTTTCAGTTCTCTCGGTTGCAGCCTTTGGAACTCGCACAGCTCCAACCGCACAGGATCGTGTCAGTTCGCTTTCTCGAACAGTGAAGTGCCCGGTGTGTTCCGGTGAATCGGTAGCGGAATCGAATGCCCCGGCCTCGCAAGAGATTCGTCGCCAGATCGCTGAACAAGTCCAGCAGGGACAGTCCGACGACGAGATTCGATCGTTCTATGCAGCCAAGTACGGTCAAGCGGTTCTCCTGACGCCCTCAGCCTCTGGGGTGAATGTGTTGGTGTGGATTCTTCCTGTCGTTGCGCTTGCCATTGGAATCGCTGCGCTGGCAATCGTGTTCCGTCGTTGGTCGTCGATGCCGCAAGAGCGCGCAACTGACGAAGACCGTGAACTCGTTGCTTTGGCTCTTCATCCTGAAGATTCGGTCGACGTCAACGACCCGCATGGCGAGGGAGCATCGCGGTGACGACGCCTACAGGTGGAACCGCTGCGCGGCGCGCTGCGCGTGAAGCAGTCGCCACTACTTCCTCCAAGGGGAAGTCCGCTTCTAAGTTGGCATCTCCATCAGCCCGACGTCGAGATCTTGATCCCGATGCTTTGGCTGCACTTGAGGAGGAGCGCGATTTCCTCCTTCGGTCTCTTGAGGATCTCGAACGCGAATATGCAGCTGGCGATGTCGATGATTCAGACTTCGAAGAGCTGAAAGATGATTACACCGCGCGCGCCGCGGCCGTGATTCGTGCAATCGAGGACCGCACTGAAGCGGTGAAGTCGCTTCGTCCGCAACGCAACTGGCAGCGAACCGCACTTGGGCTCGTTCTTGTCGGTGCGATGGCGGTCGGTGCAAGTTGGGTTGTGTTTCGTAACGCCGGAACAAGAGCGCCTGGCCAAGGACTTACCGGAGATATCCGCCAGGACAGCTCGAATTTGATCCTCCAGGCGCAAGGTCTCACTGGACAAGCCCAAGCCTCATTGCAGGCAGGCGATTCCGCCAAAGCCATCAAGCAATTCGAGTCGGCTGTTCAGACCTACGACAAAGCGCTCGAGATCTCGCCTGAAAACGTGCAGGCCCTGACCTATCGAGGTTGGGTTCTGCACACGATCGCTCTTTCGAGTGAGCCATCAGTTGCTGTGGAATTCGATCGGCAGGCTCTCGAATATCTCGATGAAGCCATCGCAATCGATCCGCTCTATTCCGACGCCCGTGTGTTCAGAGCAATTCTCGAACGCAACGCCGGTGATTTTGCTGCGGCGAAAGTCGATCTTGATGCGATCGACATGAACGCCATTCCGATGTACATGATCCAGATGGTCAACGGGGTCAAAGAAGACGTTGCTGCCGGACGTCGCGACTAATTCGCGTTAGGCCGAAGGCGGAACATAGCGACCCCGAAATGGCCGTCCGTTCTGCAATTCGATAACCCAGGTCGAACCTTTTTGATCGATGAGAGGGCCATCGGCGTCCATTCCGTCGACAACGAGGCGTCGGAGCAGGTGGGGAATGAGGTCACCGTGGCTGCACGCGACTCCGTCGAACTCATCGAGTTCAAGAAGGATGCGGTACGCCTCGTCGACTTCGGCACCTTCGGCGAGTGCCTCGGAGCTCTGCACCGTCAACTGGAATTTCTGGGCGAGTGGTTCCACCGTTTGCATACATCGGACGTAGGGACTCGAAATGATCCGGCCTACAACGAGATCCCCAACAACCTGAGTAAGCGCGTCGGCTTGAGCTTGGCCTCGTTTTGATAACGGTCGGAGGTGGTCTTCGGCTGTCCACTCGGAACGTTTGCCGGCGTGAGCATGGCGAGTCAGGAAAATCGTCACAGGGAGAACGTAGTCAACGAATTCACTCTTGTTGACGCAGGCTTCGAAAAGTTCATCGATTGGTTACGCGCTCAATGATCGAAGTTCACTCACAACTTGTGGAAGTTGTTCGCAAAGCGCATTGATGTCATCGATTGTGGAGTTATGCCCCACTGAAACTCGTAGCGATCGTTGAGCGTCGACGCCCATTGCCTCAAGGACAGGTGATGGCTCGAGTCCTTCGGATGCGCAGGAACTTCCAGAGTGCAAAGCAATTCCGCGACGGTCGAGCCCAAGTACGACTCCTTGTGGTTCAACGCCTTCGACGGCCAGACATACCAAATGTGGGAGTCGGTTTGGGGATTCAAGCGGACCCAGAAGCGAGATGCCAGGGGTTGTCGTCAAACGCTCCAGAGCGGTTTCAAGAAGGTTGCGGTTGCTCGAAGCCTCGGAGTTGAGCATCGACTCGTCGAGTTCGGACGCAACAACTCCCAGTGCGATCGCTGCGGGAACATTCTCGAGTCCTGCGCGTCGTGAGCGCTCCTGCTCACCCCCAGTGAGGAGTGGCTCGATGCGAAGCCCTTGGCGGACCCAAAGACCACCGACTCCAGTCGGGCCG
>JBIIGP010000201.1:0-4084 GCA_044236415.1 Acidimicrobiales bacterium
ATTACCTCACCCGAAGAAATCAGTCAGCGTTCGTTACCTGTCGAGTTTGCACTGCCAAGCCTCATCATCGCCCCGCTTATGCACGGTGCCGCGCAGTGGGGCATGTGCAACATGTTGTTTGCCGGCGGTCCTGTCGTTCTCTACACAGGTCACGGTTTCGATGCGCATGAGATCTGGTCGATTGCGGAGCGCGAGAAGTGCATGGGCATCACGCTGGTGGGCGATGCAATGGGACGTCCGCTTGCCGATGCGCTTGTCGACGGAAAGCAGACCTGGGACTTGTCGTGTGTGTTCCGAATCGGTTCGGGCGGTGGCGTGTTCTCGCCAGCGGTCCAGCAAGCGTTGAAGGATGCTCTTCCGCACATCATGGTGATGGACAGCTACGGCGCGTCGGAAACCGGTGCCGGCGGTATGTCGGCTGAAGGTGGAGCGCGTCGCTTTATGGTGTCGACCGAGTTGCAGGTGCTTGACGAAAACCTCGTTCCGATTCCGCCGGGTTCACAACAAATCGGTCAGCTCGCCCGAACTGGTCATATCCCGATGGGGTACTACAAGGACGAAGAAAAGACCGCGAAGACGTTTCCGACCGATGCAAATGGCCAACGTTGGTCAGTGCCCGGTGACTCAGCGTCTGTCGATGCCGAGGGCATCGTGACCCTTCTTGGTCGCGGTTCGCAGTGCATCAACACTGGTGGCGAAAAGGTCTATCCCGAAGAGGTTGAAGAGGCACTCAAGGAACATCCGGGCGTGTACGACGCACTTGTTGTTGGTGTTCCCGACGAGCGTTGGGGCGAGCGAGTCGTTGCGGTGGTGCAGCCTCGCGACGGGCACAAGCCGACGCTCGAGGATCTGTCGACGCATTGTCGCAATTTTGTCGCGGGCTACAAGGTCCCGAGAGCTATCACCTATGTTGATCAGGTGAAGCGGTCACCCTCGGGTAAGGCCGACTATCGCTGGGCCAAGGAAGCCGCGACCGCCGGAGCTGCAGAAGCATGAGCGTTGATCTGGGACTCAGTCCCGACCAGGAATCCATCGCAGAACTGTTTGATGGGTTCTTCAGTAATGAAGCACCACCCGCAGTGGCCCGCGCAGCCGAGCCACTCGGGTTTGATCAAGATCTCTGGAACAAGGTGATCGAACTCGGCGCCCCGGGAATGGGAAGCGCGCCAGAGAACGGTGGCGGTGGCGCTTCTCTCGGCGATCTTGTCGTCGTTGCTGAAACTGTCGGCCGCTCAATCGCTCCGGTTCCGTTGGTCGATCACCTCGCTGCACTCAGTCTTCTTACTGACGCCGACCTCGTCGCCGGGGAAGCAATTGCCGCGGTTGCGGTCCGTCCCGCCGATGACAAGGGCATCTGGTCGCTGGTGCCTACGGGCGCTGTTGCCGATGTCGTGGTTGGTGTTGATGGTGATGAAACCGTTGTGGTTCGTTCAGCGCCGCCGATGTCGGGTCCTCGTAATCACGGTTCGATGCCTCTTGCCGATCGTTCGGCTCGCGAAGGTGCCCGTACAGTTCTCGGACCAGCATCACTGTTCGAGACCGTCCTCGACCGATGGAAGCTCCTTACCGCTGCTGCCCTCGTCGGCATCGCTGATGCCGCGAAAGAACTTGGCGTTGCCTATGTGAAGGAACGCGAACAGTTCGGTGTTCCCGTCGGTTCGTTTCAGGCGGTACAGCACGGTCTCGCCGATCTTCCTGTGGCGATCGATGGCGGTCGACTGCTTACTCACAAAGCAGCATGGGCACTCGACAATGTCACTGATGGACTTCTCGATTGGGCCAACAACGACATCACCGATGGCCCTGCCCTCGCGACGATGGCGCTGCTCTTTGCTGCTGATGCAGCAGTGATGGCGACTGATCGAAGCCTGCACTACCACGGTGGTTATGGATTCGCCGAGGAGTACGACATTCAGATGTATTACCGACGTGCGCGCGGTTGGTCATTGATTCTCGATGACCCGACGAGCGTGAGCCTTTCATTGGCCGACCGTCTCTTCGGATCCGTGGAGGGCTGACATGGATTTTTCACTTTCACCTGAAGTTGTTGAGTTCCGCGATGAAATTCGCAGCATTGTTCGCGAGTTTGTGACACCTGAGATTGCCGATCGTATGCACACCACTGGCGTGTTCGATGCGCCGGAACTCAATCTGGAACTTGGTCGTCGCGGCATTCTCGAGCGCGCGTGTCCTGGTCTCGGCAAGGGCGACCCCATCGAGATGTACGTGATGTTCAACGAGCTCGAAAAGGCCGGTGCTCCGTACGACGGCCTCGCCGTTGCGCTGATGATCGCTGCTGTTGTGAACAAACTCGGCACCGATGAGCAGAAGGAACGCATCATTCCTTCGATCATTTCTGGCGAAGCACTCGTGTGTATGGGTTATTCCGAGGCCGACTTTGGTTCCGACGTCGCTTCAATCAAAACGCGTGCTGTGAAAGATGGTGACGAATGGGTCATCAATGGTTCGAAGATGTGGACCACGCTTGCGCAGGTTGCCGAGTGGTTGATCCTTCTCACTCGTACCGACCTTGATCTTCCCAAGCACAAGGGCCTCACAATGTTCATTCTCCCGATGAACACTCCGGGCATCACAGTTGAGCCAGTGCACACTCTTGGCACTGAAATTACGAATGCGACCTGGTACGACGACGTCCGAGTTGGCGATGAAGCGGTGCTCGGCGGCGAGAACAACGGCTGGCGGACCATGACCACCGTGCTTGCGTTTGAGCGCGGCGTTATGGGTGGCACGAATGCCGGTGTTCCATTACTTCGTCATTTCCATGAGTGGGCCGAGGCCAATGGAGTTTTCGATGAACCCACAACTCGTGAGCGCATGACTCGTTCGGTCATCGACATGCAGGTCGCCACGCTTCTCACCATGCGTTCGGCATGGATCGCAGCATCCGGTGGCATGCCTGGTCTCGAAGGTTCAATGACCAAAGTGTTTGCGGTCGAGGCCTACCAACATGCCTCTCGCTGGACCCAAGCCACCGCAGGTCCCGCCGGTCTCCTGCAGTTCCATGAAGAGGGCGCGGCTGGCGAAGGCTTTGTTGAATACGACGCTCGCCACTCGCCTGTGATGTCCATTTACGGCGGCACCTCCGAGATCAACCGGAACAACATCGCCGAGCGACATCTCGGTCTCCCGAAGTCACGCTGACCGGCAAGAAAAATCTGCCGCCCGATATTGCTCGGCCTCTGTAACGGCGATACGGTGACCCTCGTCACGGGCATCGGAAGTCGGTGCCGAATCTCAGGGGGCAGCGTTGAGCAGCGACGAGCGATACATCGTTATTTCGGCCGATGGGCATGCCGGGGGAGACATCCCCGATTACCGGCCGTATCTGGAATCGAAGTGGCATGAGGATTTCGACGCGTGGGCCGCCGATTACGAAAATCCGTATGAAGACCTTGAAGGCGACCTCGGTGGCCGCAACTGGGACTCGGCTCGACGTATGGCCGATCTCGAGGCCGATGGTCAAGCAGCCGAAATCATCTACCCCAACACGATTCCTCCGTTTTTCCCCAAGACCTCTTTGACGGCGCAGCCGCCTGCGGTCACCAAGGCCGATTCCGATCGGCGTTGGGCAGGGCTGCAGGCACACAATCGCTGGCTTGTTGACTTCTGCAATGACTACCCAGGTCGTCGCGCTGGTGTTGTGCAGATCAACCTTCATGAGGTTGAAAATTCTGTGAAGGAAATCCGATGGGCACACGAGCACGGACTTCGTGGAGGGGTTTTGCTTCCAGGCACTCCTCCAGGAAGTGGCCTTGAGCAACTGCACCACGCTTGCTATGAACCAATTTGGCAGGCTTGTGAAGAACTCGGCATGCCAGTGAACCATCACACTGGTTCGGCGGCGCCTCCCATGGGCCCCGACCCTGAAGACACGATCACCTTCTTGCTTGAGGTGTCTTGGTACGCACACCGCGCGTTCTATCAATTGATTCTCGGTGGAGCTCTTGAGCGTCATCCCGACATGCAACTTGTGTTCACTGAACAGGGGACCGCGTGGGTTCCGGACGAACTCCTGCGTCTTGATTACTTCTTTAACCGCATGCGCTCTTCAAGCGGATCCCAG
>JBIIGP010000015.1:0-15053 GCA_044236415.1 Acidimicrobiales bacterium
CCGAGTTCGTCGACAACCGCGGGAACGTTGAGTCCGAGTTCACGAAGATGCGCTGCCCACGCTTCAAGCGTCGGGCCATCGGCCACCGCAAAAGCCAAGTGATCAATCGGCGAATGATCAACATCAGGCTCACCTGGTGACACCACGATGACAAGCCGAGCCTCACGGTGGCGAAGCGCAATCACATCACCGTGTTCAGACATGACTTCCATACCCAGAACCGCGCAGTACCAGCCAACCGAGGCGCGTACATCGCGCGCATTCAACTGCAGGTGGCTGAAGCCAAGAACTGGAGATTGCATTTCTTTAGTCTGACCTCATTGACCCATCACCGCGGGAGATTCGGCATTCTTGGCAGGGCTACCTGCCGCGAACAACAGATGCCAGAGTCTTTGCCTTTGAGAAGACAGGTCGTGCAAACTGGGCGGAGCCACCAACTGGCCATGCTGGAGCGCGGAATATTCCAATCGTCGCCGACTGAGCACAGTCTCCTGTTGGGGTACAAGCAAGACGATTCGAGACCCCTTCATAACCGTCGACAACTCGCATCGCTTCTACAAGTGCACTTCGAGGGAGAAGGAGTGAGCCATCAGACTGCACGATCGCTCCTCGACGGATTGCGTCGAAAACAAGATTCGCGGCATCAAAGGCAGAGGTGTTCCACACCGAAAGAGGCTCTTTCCCATAGCTCGAGAGATACGCCGGTTTGTACTCGCTTTCGTAGAATGGATTTTTCGCAAGCGCAGTGACATCAGGGCCCGATCCGTAGGCATTAACCCTATTTGCGGCGGAGACCGAGGATGTAACGACACACGCATCACTTGTCACTACTGCTAATTGATTACCACCTTGTGCGTTCGCGATCGCATCCATCAGGTTTTCGCAGACTGGTGAATTCACGGGCATGTACACGCCCTGAAAACCTCCGCCAATGATCTCCAAAGCAAGCGCTGAAAAATCGCTTGATGGGGTGACCGAGAATGACTTCGTCATCTCTACGCCGTACGAACCAACTTTCGCTTCAAAGACGGTTCCTAACTCATCGGAATACACCGACCCATCCGAAACTACGGCAATGCGGTCAAGGCCAAGATCTCCACCAACAAAGTCAGCGACAACCGCGCCCTGGATCAGGTCATTTGGGGCTGTTCGAAAATACGTACTGTCCTCGTCTACTTTCGCCGTCAGAACCGGGGCAGTGTTTTGTGCCGAAACAAGGAGAACACCCGCTTCAGAAAACAACGGCTCAGCGGCCTGATATGCCGCCCCAGAACACGTTGTTCCAATTGTTGCAATGAGCAGCTCATCGTTTAACAACTGACCAGCCCCTGATCGACCCCCTTCAGCGGAGCAACGGTCATCAAGTTTCCACACGGCAACATCCCGGTTGAGGAGTTGTCCGGGCGATCCATCGAAGGTGCCATCGAGATAGTCAATCGCAAGTTCAATTCCGCGATAGGCATCGATGCCCGAAGCGTCAGACGACCCGAGTCGCAACAATGCCGCCAACTGCAGCGGATCGTCTGGGCCGATACGAACACAAGCTGAAGCATCGTCCTTACAGGCGTTGGCACTCGGCTTCAACGTGTCTCCGGGACCAACCCAAGGCAGATAGAGGCCTGACTGAACCTCAGATGCCATCGTTTCAACCGGGCTGGAATCAACCTTGAAAGGTCCGCGGAACGGTGCCGAGATACCCACAATTAATCCAAGATCGAGCGCCACGATCAGGATGATTCCAAACGCCACGTAGACAGTGTTCCCCCCCGATCGAAGTGCAACAAAGAGCGCGTTAATGATCAGAGCGAAACCCGCTATCGCACTGAGAAGCAATAGTTCGAGTGGCATTTGGCTTCCAGCGATGGAAAGAAGATCGCGACGAACATTGGTCAACTCCGCTATCGACTCTTCCATTGCATTCGATGTCGATGAAACCACATATGGTCGACTGGCAATGGTGAACGAAATTGACTGAAGTTCCCTCAATGACTGAAAACCTGCAGAGTTCTGCACCGCTTCTGCGTCAGAGGACCCGAACGCCTTGAAATCCGATGTATTCGAATCGAAGAGGTATGTCCCAAGTCGCTGCTGTACAAGTGCGGTGTCTACCGAGGGAAGTGTTTCCGATGCCCAGGCAAGACGGCTCGCGGCTGCGGACTCTTTCCCCACCAAACTTTGAGCCTGACGAAGCGTTGCGTATTCCGCATTGATAAGGAAGCCGGTGAGGATCGCGAAAAGGCTTCCCAGCGCTGTCATATACGCGGCCGCCGCCATACCGTTTCGCTCCCGGTTGTCACCAATGCGGGAATGAAGGAGCCAATACGCGACACCGGAGATGATTCCGACAAGAAACAGCGCAAGAAACAGCAATACCCCGATTGGAAGATTTGTTAGCCACGTCATGATCAGTCCGCCTGCCCCTTCACTGCCATTAGTGACGGAAGTGGCGTTCGCCGGTAAAGACCATGGCGAGCCCAGCGGCGTTTGCCGCGGCGATCACTTCTTCATCGCGGATTGAACCACCGGGCTGAATCACACACGTTGCGCCTGCTTCAATCGCAGCATCGAGTCCATCGGGGAATGGGAAGAACGCGTCGGAGGCATAGGCGCCGCCCTTCGCTCGGCCTTCGGCCTTCACGGCGGCGAGGTGACCTGCATCGCGCCGGTTCTGCTGCCCACAACCGATACCGACGGCTTGTCCGTCTTTCACAAGAACGATGGCGTTCGAGGTGACCTTGGCAACCACCTGCCACGCAAGTATCAGGTCGATCCACTCCGAATCGCTCGGCGCACGATCGGTGGCAACCGTCCATCCCGAGTTTTCGTCGGTAACTGGATCGGGAGTCTGCACGAGATAGCCACCGTCGATGGGCCGCACGGAAAGGCCCGGCGCACCCGGAGCGATAGCGGTAAGGACGCGCAGGTTCTTCTTCTCCTGCAGCGCCGCAAGCGCATCGGGTTCATAACCCGGAGCAACGAGAACCTCGGTGAACACCGGCGCAATTGCCTGCGCGACCTCGAGCGTCACAACGCGATTCAGAGCGATGATGCCTCCGAACGCGCTGACCGGATCGCACTCATGGGCGCGGGTGTAGGCGGTAAAAATGTCATCGGCGACAGCAACGCCACATGGGTTGGCGTGCTTAATCACTACCGCAGCGGGACGTTCGCCGATGGAATGCACAAGACGCCATGCCGCTTCGGTGTCATACACATTGAGGTACGACATTTCCTTGCCACCATGCTGCTGCGCGCTGTCCCACCAGCCACGCTCGCCGGCGGAGGAGTAACGCGCGCCAACCTGATGCGGATTCTCGCCGTAACGAAGTACCTGTTCACGCTTCAGTTCGATCGTGAGGGTTTCGGGGAGTTCCGCAGGTGCGTCGGCAGTTTCGCCCTTGGCCGGCATGCCCGCATCGAACCACGCAAGAATTTCTGCGTCGTAGGCCGCGGTATGTGCAAATGCATCGCGCGCGAGTTGTGTGCGTGTTGCTTGCGACAATGAACCGCTCGTCTTCAATTCAGAAATGATTAAGCCATAGCGAGAAGGATCAGTCACGATCGCGACATGGGCATGATTCTTTGCCGAACCACGAACCATTGCTGGTCCGCCAATGTCGATCAGTTCAATCGAAGGTTTTGCCGAGAACGGATACAGGTTCGCAACGACAAGATCGATCGCTTCGATGCCGTACTTCTCCATATCGGCGCGATGTTCAGCGTTGGTTGGGTCGGCCAGGATGCCGCCGTGAATCTTCGGATGCAGCGTGACAACGCGATGGCCGAGGATGGCCGGGAATCCGGTGAGATCGGCGACATCGGTGACGGGGATGCCGGCTTCAGCAATGACGCGTGCCGTGCCCCCACTTGAAACAAGATCCCAACCGAGATCGTTTAGTTCGCGAGCGAACTCGACGATGCCGGACTTGTCGTACACAGACAGAAGAGCCCTCACTGGACACTTCCCCTTTCGATGATGGCGGAAATGGTGCGAACGTAAATACGGCGCTCAGCGGCTTTAATGCGTTCATGCAAGGTGGCGGCCGTGTCGTCGGGTTCAACCGTGACTGCCTCTTGAGCGAGGATGGGGCCAGCATCGACCTCTTCGGTTGCAATATGCACCGTGCAACCAGTGACTTTCACCCCGTAGGCCAGTGCGTCTTCCACCCCGTGCCAGCCGGGAAACGATGGCAACAACGCAGGATGGGTATTGAGGATGTGGCCGGGGAACGCATCGAACATTCCCTTGCCGAGAATGGTGCCGAAACCAGCCATCGCCACGAGCTCGATATCCCAACCCGACAGCACGCCAAGGAGTTCGGCGGTGTAGCCGTCTCGGTCAAAGTCTTTGCCGTAACTGCGACGCTGAACGAGTTCGCACTCAAGACCATTGCGGGCGGCAACCTCTTGAGCGCCGCACTCCCGATCAACCACAACCACAACCAAGGGAACGCCAGCCGCGCAAATGGCATCAAGGATTGTTCCGCTTCCTGATGCCAAAACGGCGAGTCGCATACCCCGCCGAACCTATCAGGACGCGAGAAGGGGCCTTCCCGTCAGAACGCCAGTGTGCTCGCCGTTCTCCATGAAGACCTCGCCATTCACGAGGGTCCAGCCATAGCCTTCGGAGCGCTGCAAGAATCGACCGGCGCCACCGGGAAAATCGTGCTCGAAGGTGGGCAGGGGCAGGAACAACGATTCGAGGTCGAACACGTTGACGTCGGCCTTCGCTCCTTCGACGAGTCGCCCTCGGTCACCGAAGCCAAAGAGCTGCGCCGGTTGACCAGTAAGACAGTTCACGCCCTCACCAATCGACATCAGGCCACGTTCGCGAATCCAATAGGAGAGGAAGAACGTGGGCTGGCTGGCGTCGAGGATCTGGCCGACATGTGCACCCGAATCGGCGAGGCCCAGCATCATGCGTGGATCGGTGAGCATTTCGGAAATGGCCGGGAAGTCCTGGTTAAGGATCGGCCAATTGAGCGTGACGGCACCGTTCGATTCATTGATCAGATTGAGATACGCCTCGACCGCGGATGTGCCGCCACGTTCGGCATAGGCCGCCAAACTTTCCGCGGGATTGCAGTCGTAACGCCCTCCACGATCGGGCATCATCACGAAATACTCACGAGTGCCTCCGATACCTGCCGGCCCATCGCCGCCGGCAATGAGCTGGGAGCGCACGGAAGGGTCACGCAACACCGCAACACGTTCTTCGAGTGACTTTCCCTCGAGAACGTTCCAGCCGGGCAAGCGACCAAACGGCGTGTGATGGGCAAGCGAGAAAATCACGCCGATGCTGCGAGAGGTGGTTTGCGGCCGAAGATTCGCACCCGTTGCATTCGCTTCTGAAACGAAATCCAGGACCTCACGCCATTGATTGGGAGCCGAGAGCACGTTGGTGAGGTTGAACGTAAATGGTCGGCCAGCAGCGCGACTCATCTCCGCCATGATCGCCACTTCACTTTGGGCGCGATCAGTGCCAGGACCTTCGCCATCGAAACGCGGAGCACAACCAAGCACGCCGCGACCATGCGTGCGCAACACCGAGGACAACGCTACGAGTTCGCGCTCCACAGCCCAGGTGCCCGGAACATTGCGGCCATCACGAGTGACGTGACGACCAGTGCGCGAAGTCGAGAACCCAACTGCTCCCGACCGCATTGCTTCATCGACAAGATCGACCATTACCGCGAGTTCTTCGTCGGTGGGATCAGCCCCTGCGTCGAGTGAACGATCGCCCATGGCCCAGTAGCGAACAGCACCGTGACCAACGAATCCGCCGTAGTTCATTCCCTTCGGCGCACTGTCTAACCAACGCAAGTAATCGCCATGAGTTGTCCATGTCCATGGCATGCCTTCGAGAATTGAAGGAGCGGGAATGTCTTCGACCGATTCCATGGCTTTGGCCAAAAACTCTGCGTCGCCGTCCTTCACGGGAGCGAACGTCATGCCGCAGTTGCCCATCACCACTGAGGTGACACCATGCCAACACGTGGAGGTTCCAATTGGGTCCCACGCGAGTTGCGCGTCGAGGTGTGTGTGCACATCAACGAAACCGGGCGTCACCAATCTTCCGTCGGCATCGAGCGTGCGTTTTGCGGCGCCAACGTCGTCACCAATCGCAACAATCGTGTCGCCATCAATCGCTACGTCGGCTCGCCGCGGTTCGGAACCCAAACCGTCGACGACCAGTCCCCCACTGATCACCACATCATGCATGTGCTGACAGTACCGCTCAGTCGGCGCCCATGACGGGAAACTTCACCGACCGATTTCGCCGTCCAGCAGTTCTCTAATGATGTCGGCGTGGCCAGCATGACGAGCCACCTCTTCAAGCATGTGGCCAAGTACCCAGCGGAGATTCACCATGTCGCCCCGCCCGACCTGCACGCACTCAGCATTGAGATCAGTCGCCGCATCGAGCACTGCGTCGGCTCGTTGACGAGCAAGCGCATAACGCTCAAGCGAAATGCCTAAAGGGCCCCGTTCGTAATCGGGGGCCACAAATTCCTGCCCTGCAAAACAATGCAGGAACCAATATTCCTCAACGAAGGCAAGGTGGTTCACCAGCCATAACAGCGTGGTGTCCGAAGGCAACAACTGACGCGCCGCTGCCTCATCGCTGACACCGGAAACTTTTCGCACAAACGAGTCACGTTGAAAGTCATAAAGCGCGCGCAGCGTTTCGAATTCACCGGCAACTAAGTGCGGAGGTCCTGCATCGCTCATAGGCACACGCTAGAGAAAACGACGAAGGCCCGGCGCAATGGCCGGGCCTTCGGACAACAACTGTGATGAGGCTCAGGCCCAGCCGTTCTCCCGAACAACTTCGACCATAAGTTCGCCAGCTTCGGTGGGGTTCTTGCCCACGCGAACACCAGCGGCTTCGAGCGCTTCCATCTTGGCGGCGGCCGTACCCTTTCCACCGGAGACGATGGCGCCAGCGTGGCCCATCTTCTTGCCGGCGGGTGCGGTCACACCAGCGACGTAGGAAACAACCGGCTTGCTCATCTTGTTCTTGATGAACTCGGCTGCTTCTTCTTCGGCCGAACCACCGATTTCGCCGATCATCATGACGGCCTTGGTGTCGGAGTCAGCTTCAAATGCCTCGAGGCAATCGATGAATGAAGTTCCGGGAACCGGATCGCCACCGATACCGACGCATGTGGTCACACCGATGTCCTGAAGCTTGAGCTCGTACAGCGCCTGGTAGGTGAGTGTGCCTGAACGGCTCACGATGCCAACCGGACCACCGGGCTTGGCGATTTCGCCAGCGGTGATGCCGATGTTGCACTTTCCTGGGCTGATGATGCCGGGACAGTTCGGTCCGAGGAGACGAACGTTCGGGAAATCGCGCTTCAACTTGTTGAAGAACCACGCTTCGTCATGCGCCGGCACACCTTCGGTGATGCACACGATGAATTCGATGCCGCCCTCGGCTGCTTCCATGACTGCGTCACGAACGCCGGGAGCCGGGATGAAGATGCATGATGCGTTGGCGCCAGTTTCAGAAACAGCGTCGGCAACCGATGCGAACACCGGGATGCCATCGACATCGGTACCGGCCTTCTTCGGGTTGGTGCCACCAACAACCTTGGTGCCGTAATCGCGGTTACGAAGACCGTAGAAACGGCCCTGCGAACCGGTGAGGCCCTGGTAGATGACCTTTGTGTTCTCGTCTACGAAGATGCTCACGGGTTCCTCAGTTCTTCTTCGCGAGTTCGACAGCGGCCGCAGCGGCTTCGAGCATCGTGGGCTTGCTGACGAGCTTGTCGGAGAGATGCGGTGCAAGAAGCGCACGGCCCTCTTCGGCGTTGGTGCCGTCAAGGCGGATAACGATCGGAGCGGAGATGTCGACCATCTCGAGTGCGCCGATGATTCCCTTGGCAACTTCTTCGCCTCGGGTGATGCCACCGAAGATGTTGATGAAGATTGACTTCACGTTCGGATCGTCGTTGATGACCTGAAGTGCGCCAGCCATAACTTCAGCGTTGGCACCGCCACCAATGTCGAGGAAGTTGGCGGGCTTGCCACCAGCCTGATTGACGACGTCGAGCGTGCTCATGGCGAGACCAGCGCCGTTGGCGATAACGCCGACGGTTCCGTCGAGGCCGACGTACTGCAGGCCCTTCGCATGCGCAGCTTCTTCACGATCGTCACGAACCTGCGTGGCTTCGTATTCGGCCCATTCGTGACGGAACTCGGCGTTGTTATCGAGCGTGACCTTGGCGTCGAGTGCGTGCACCTTGCCGTCGGTCTTCACGATGAGCGGGTTGATCTCTGCGAGATCGGCGTCGCCATCGGTGTAAGCGGTGTAGAGCTTGAGCAGCAGCGCAACCGCACCGTCGGTGACCGACGGGTTGAGGTTGGCGGCAAGCACCCACTCGCGACACACGGCTTCAGTGAGACCGTCGACCGGATCGATCCAGATCTTGGCGATCGCGTCGGGGTTTTCGACGGCGACCTGTTCGATCTCGACGCCGCCTTCCTTCGACAGCATGCCGAGATGCTTCTTGGCGGAGCGATCGAGCGTGAACGAGACGTAGTACTCCTCGGAAATATCCGAAGCGATCTCGATCCAGAGGATGCGCGTGATGTGACCAGAGATGTCGAGTCCGAGGATGTTGCCTGCGTGCTCACGGACTTCATCGGCGTTGTTGGCGAGCTTGACGCCACCCGCCTTTCCGCGACCACCGGCATGCACCTGGGCCTTGACGACGACGGGATAGCCCACTGCCTCGGCAGCGGCAACGGCCTCGTCGACGGTCGTTACCGGACGCCCGTCGGACACCGGAATGCCGAACTGGGCGAAGAACTGTTTGCCTTGATATTCGAGTAGATCCACGGCGGAGAAGGTAGTCAGTCCGCGGGGCCCGCACCTAACTCACTCAGAACGCCGACTCCGGAGGCGCCTCGCCGAGCAACGCGCAAAGCACGGCATCGAGTTCGATCCGCTCCCATGCTTCAAGGTCACCAATCGGTTCGTTGAGTTCAACCAGATAGCGACCCGTCATTTGCCCCATGTTCCACATGCTGAACGCCTCAAGATCAATATCCCGCCGGATCCAGCCCCTCACCTGCGCCTTTGAGAAGGAATAGGCCGCTTCACGGGCGTAGGTCAGGTTGGCCTCGCGAACTTTGGCGGCCAGCGACGGACGGCTGACCGCACTACCAAGCACCGATACCCGAGTCCGGCGGCGGGCCTGACCAGCCTCGTCGTTGCCGACTCTCAAGATTGCTTCCACGATGTCGCGGAATTCATCCTTGGACTCACACGCTGTCACCGCCGTGACGAGCATGCCCCAGTTTGGGCCGTAGAGGGTGCGCAGGTACCGCTCGGAGTTCGCCGAGTCGATCAGATCTTCTCGACTTCCAAAAAAGTGGTAAATCGACGTGGGAGCGACGCCCACAGCCTCAGCCACTGACTTCACCCGAACGCTGGACTCGCCACCCTCTTCGATTGCGCGGATTGTCTCTTCGAGAAGGAGCTCGGGCGTCGAGGCGCCCTTCTGCGCTCGAGAGTTGGTCGAAGCCGAATTCACGCTTCGAATCCTAGGGCAGCAGGTCTGCCGACTTTCGCTTCATTCTCGGGCCGGGGATACTGACGGTATGCCAGTGCAGGAAAGTCGCAAGCGCTCCGCTCGCTCTGTGGTGATGGCGGTGGCGGGCGTTGCCGTTGGCATCGTCCTCGTGCTGCTGCTCTTCGTCGTGGCCATCCCGTCGCTGACCGAGTCCGGCAAGGTCGAAGTGAAACTTGGTTCTGACACCTACGACGCTGGTTCGGCAACTGCTCGCGCAGAGAACATTTCCGACGGCGGTCCGTTGTTATTCTCCGACGTGTCGAGTGGCAATCGAGACATTTACCTGCAACACATTGGCGACGACGTCACGACCGGCTGGTACGCGTTCGATGCGCGTCGACCAGGCCAGGCCCGTAATTGCACACTTTCATGGCAACCGGCGCTTTCAAACTTCCGCGACCCATGCGACGGTGCAACGATCCCTGCCGACGGAACAGGCTTGCTGTCTTACCCGGTAACGGTCACTGACAAGGGCAAAGTCATCGTCGATCTCCGAGGCGAACCTGACGAGCCGACAGAGCCCACGACGACAATAGGTAAGTAGTTACTGCTTCGAGGGAAACACCCGAAGTTGTGGTGTTTGTCGAACTACTTCAACCTCACCCGACAGTTCGCTTTCGCCAGTGGCAAAACTTCCTGTGGCTGTTGTTACTTGACCGTCGCGAGCGACTCCATCTTCCACATAGAAGTCGCCAAGAAACGCAGCCACTTGGTCTGAGGCTGGGGTTCGATACAGCCCCACGGGATCGTCATATTGCATCACTGAACCGTTCATCATCACTGCAATGCGATCAGCCACGGCAAGAGCCTCGATACGGTCGTGAGTGACGATGATTGCGGTTGCACCTTCGGCACGAAGCGCGGAAACAACGTCGGTACAAATTTCCGGACGCATCGCCGCGTCAAGAGCCGAGAATGGTTCGTCCATGACGATCAGTTGCGGTCGTGGTGCCAGTGCTCGCGCAAGTGCGACTCGTTGTTGCTGCCCACCAGAAAGTTCGTCGACGCGTCGACGTTCAAACCCACTCATGCCAACGAGTTCGAGACATTCAGCGATACGAGCATCCCGTTCTAAGGAGCGCTCAAGTCCGAATCCGACATTGCCTGCTACGTCAAGGTGCGGAAACAGTGCGCCTTCCTGCGGAACGTAACCGACGTGCCGGCGCTCGGGCAGTACAAACGTGGAAGCGTCAGAAACGACAGCCTCGTTGATTGAAATTATCCCGGAGTCGGGACGTTCGAATCCGGCGATGCAACGCAAGACCGTGGTTTTGCCACTGCCCGATGGACCAACGATGACAGCGATCTGTCCTGATTCGACAGAAAACGAAACAGAGTCAGCGACTCGGACGCCGTCAAAAGACTTTGTGACTGACTCCACCTTGAGCGTTGTCTTCACCGTGTCTCCCGAGTGAGCGTCAGTAACGCTGCAGGAACCGCTGCAACGAGAATCAATACAAGAGCGTAGGGCGACGCGGCCGCGTAATCGGCAACACTCGTGCGATTCCAAAGCTCTGTAGCCAATGTGTCCATCCCCGTGGGCCGCAACAGAATCGTTGCTGGCAATTCCTTCATTACGGTGAGAAATACCAAGGCCGCTCCCGCAAGAATCCCTGGGCGTGCGAGAGGAAGGGTCATCTTTCGAAACACGGCGAAGCGAGAGAGACCAAGCGATCGCGCTGAATCTTCAAGAGCAATCGGCGAGATCTCGACCGAGGCTCGAACCGAGCCAACGGCGAGCGACATGAAGAGAACCACATAGGCAAAGATCAGCATCGGTAACCGTTGATACATCGACGGCACCAAACGAATGCCAAGGTAGACAACGGCCAAGCCAATAACGATGCCGGGAAGCGCGTGAATAACAAACACAGTGCGCTCAGTTGATTGAGCCCAACGGGCTTTCACCCGAGCGGCAAGAACGGCTGCGGGAACCGCGAAGAAGACGGCGCCGATGGTCGCGAGAAAAGAGACAAACACTGTTTGGCGAGCCGCGCTAAAAATTTCGCCCGAGTCAATACCCGAGTCCGCTGCTTCAAAAAACCACCGCAGCACGAGGACGAGCGGGATCGCCAGCGTCACGACAACGACCCCGACGAGAAGTGCCGCCGCAAGGAATCGGCTCGGGCCTAAGTCCAACCGGTTGGGGGCACGAGAGACACCTGCTCCGACTGTTGCGGCCCGCCCATCACCGCGTACAACGAACTCCAACCAGACGAAAATGATGGAGATCGCAACAAGGGCAAGCGAAAGAATTGCAGCGCGGGTGGGATTAAACCCAGCGCGGTAGGCACCGAAAATCACCCACGTGAAACTCTCAAAGCGCATCGTCGCCACAGCGCCGAAATCGGAGAGCGCATATAACCCGACCATCAGCGCGCCAGCAGTTGCCGCCGGGCGAATCTGACGAAGCGTGAGCCGAAACGCGACGTGACTGGAAGTGAGCCCTAGCGAACGAGCGACGTCTTCTTGCCGGGCATCAATGCGTCGAAGTGACGCCGCTACGGGGAGAAAAACAAAGGGGAAGGAAATTGACGTGAGAACGAGCACTGCACCCCAAAAACCCGCGAGCGACGGAACCCATGAGATCCAGGCGTACGCAGCGACATAGGAGGGCATCGCCAACGGGAGCACTAGAGCGACTGCGAAGATGCGATAGCCGGGGAGATTTGTGCGGACGACAAAAAATGCCGAGCACACCCCCACCACCAAACTGAGTGCCGTCACAACAAACGCAAGCGAAAGCGATCGCAGAACGAGATCGAAGGTGCGTCTCTGCCAGATCTCTTCAACAACATTGTCGAGGCCACGCGATGACGCCTGAATCAAGAGATACAGAAGTGGCAACGCGGCAATTGTCGCCGCAAGTACGGCGACAACAGCCACGACGGGTGAAACCCCAAGCGGCCTCGAGGCTCGACGACGAACCTCCGATGTTCGGTCAGAAACCGCTTCCTTCGTCATCATCACTTCGTCAGAAGTCCAACCTTCTGAAGGAGCTCTTGTGTCTGCTCAAGCGATGCCAGGTCTGCCAAGTCAATCGCCGGAGACTGGAGCGAGGCAAGGGTCGGCTGTGTTGGGTCAGCAGAAGTGACACCGCCAACGAGGGCGAACTCGAAGGTCTTGTCCGCGAAGTACTGCTGAGCTGTCGGGCTGAGGAGGAACTCCACGAACTTCTGCGCGCTGGTCTTGTGCTTTGACGACGAGAGGATTCCGACACCCGCAACGTTCACGAGACCACCGGGATCACCATTACCGATGTACTGGTTTGAAATCTTGACGTTCTCGGCACCCTTGGCCTTGATCCGTTCGTTCAGGTAATAGTGATTTACCAAGCCCAGTTGCACTTCGCCTTTCGCGATGCCATCCAGCACCGCGCCATTCTTTTCATAGGCCTTGGGTTGATTTGCGGCAAAGGCTCGAAGCCATTGTTCGGCTCCATCTTCACCCCGAAGAACGCGCAAGCCAGTCACGAACGACTGCCATGAAGCATTGGTTGGCGCGTAACCGATCTGTCCCTTCCACTTCGGATCAAGCAGATCGTCGATCGAGGTCGGGGGGTTCGTAACCTTGACGTTGTCGTACGCAATGACACGGACACGGCCCGAGACCCCAACCCACGTTCCGTTTGTGGCTGCAAACTGGGAAGGAACCTGATCAAGAATCGATGAGGGAAGTTTGCTGAAGCGCCCAGCAGCCGATACTGCTCCGAGCGCCCCTGCGTCTTGAGAGAAAAACACATCGGCGGGCGATGCGCTGCCTTCGGTAATGATCTGCGCTCCAAGTTCACCACTGTCGCCATAGCGGGCCTCGATCGCGATTCCGGTCTCGGCGGTGAACATCTCATAGAGAGGCGCAACCAGCGATTCACTTCGGCCCGAATAGACCGTGAGCGGACCAGACGAATCCGATGATGACGACCCACATGCTCCGGCAATGAGTCCAAGCACAAGCGCAACTGCGCCCACCATGAGCAACCGACCCCGACGAGATGGGCTGGACGACGCTTCAGTCGCAGTGATTTTCATGGTGACCTCCGTAAGCCAGAAGATGTTAGGTATGCCTTACATCTTTCATGTTAGGCAAACCTAACGGATCTGACAAGTCGTCAGAAACTTCTCCGGAGGAGTCCCAGAATCAACCGTGGTCTCAGCATTTCTCCAAGGGCGCCCATGCCAGCAGCAGGCGCTTCTCGCCGAATCCGGGGAATCGGACGACGGCCTCGGCTTTGTCCCCAATGCCTTCGATGGCGAGGATCACGCCCTCGCCAAACTTGCCATGGCGAACATCGTCGCCCGCCTTCAGACCAATGGCATCGGCCCCGCTTGGGGCGGGGGGTGTGGGCTTGAGCGATGCCTCGACGACCTCATCGCGATGCGAGCGTCCTCCCCCACCGATGACCGCACCCGACCAATCGTCGTCGTCGCTGCGAGAGCGACCGCCACCACCCCACATGCCGCCGCCGGAGCCGCGATTGCTTCCCCATGAGCTGCCCGAAGAACTTCCGCCAGAGCTGCGTGAAGGACGGCGGTTCCCCTGTACTGACTCGACGAGTTCCGCAGGGATTTCATCGAGGAAACGACTGGGCGGGTTGTACTGGGTGCTGCCGAACATGGTGCGCGCCCACGCGTGACTGAGATAGAGCCGTTCACGTGCTCGTGTGATGCCGACATAGGCAAGGCGGCGTTCTTCTTCAAGCTGATCGGGCTCGGCGAGTGTGCGCATATGCGGGAAGATCCCGTCTTCAAGACCAATCATGAACACGCACGGAAACTCAAGGCCTTTGGCCGAGTGAAGTGTCATGAGCACAACGGCGGAATCGTCGTCGTCGAGCGAATCAGTGTCGGCAACAAGGCTTACCTGTTCCAGGAATTCATCGACCGAACCAAAGTCGCGCGCGGCACCAACAAGCTCGGCAAGGTTTTCGATGCGACCTTCAGACTCGACGGTGTGTTCGGCTTCGAGTTCTTCGACATAGCCAGAACGTTGCAACGCAGCTTCGATAACCGATGCCGGCCCGCTGTCGACAAACAACATGAGTTCGTCCATGAGTTTGAGAAATTGGTCGATGCCCTTGAGCGCTTTGCCCGTAACGCCAGCAGCAGCTGCTTCACGAAGAACATCGAAGAACGTAAGGCCATGGCTGCGTGCGTAGACATCAAGTCGGCCGACCGATGATTCACCAATGCCGCGTTTTGGAACGTTGAGCACGCGCTTCACGCTGACTTCATCGGAAGGATTCACTGCGACCTTCAAATAGGCCAGCGCATCCTTCACTTCACGACGGTCGTAAAAGCGTGTGCCGCCAATGACTTTGTAGTGAATGCCGACGCGCATGAGGTATTCCTCGACAAGACGGCTTTGCGCGTTGGTGCGGTACAGAATCGCGCAATCGCCCCACCGATGCCCGCTGTCGTGCAAGTGGTTGATTTGATTCGCAACCCATTGCGCTTCATCGGCTTCGTCGTC
>JBIIGP010000202.1:0-4080 GCA_044236415.1 Acidimicrobiales bacterium
GATGGAGACACCCTGCTCTTTGTGGTTGAACAAGAAGGCAAGGGTGCCTGCCATACGGGCAATTACTCCTGCTTCTTCACCGCATTCGGTGACGGAGAATAACCTTGGACGTTTCGCCGTCGCGCGATGAATTTCACGCACTCGCCGCCAGCCACAGTGTTGTGCCCGTTTGGCGCGAGCTTCTTGCTGATCTCATCACTCCGGTTGCAGCCTTTGCTCGTCTCTGCGGCGATGATCAACCCGGATTCCTTTTTGAATCGGTGGAGCACGGCGAACGCTGGAGTCGGTTCTCGTTTGTAGGCCGAAATCCGATTGCGACGCTGGTGCTTCGCAATGGAATCGTGTCCGTTGATGGCGATCTTCCCGCAGCGATGCCTCGCGACAAGGGCATCTTGGCCGCCATCGAATGGCTTCTTGCTGCGTATCGCTCACCCTCAATCGATTCGTTGCCGCCGCTGCACGGTGGAGTTGTCGGTTATCTCGGCTACGACGTTGTGCGCGAAGTCGAAGATCTTGCCGAAACTCCCCGCGACGCCACCGGTTTTCCCGACGCAGTGATGGCCGTGATTGGACAGCTCGCTGCTTTCGACCACTTCCGTCAGCGCGTCACGCTGATCGACAATGTTCTTGTTCCTGAAGGCGCAAGTTCTGGCGAACTCGATCAGCTTTATGACGAAGCGATTGTTCGCCTCGAGCAACTGGCGGCCGATGGTGCGCGGCCACTCGATGAACCAATGGTCGATCCGCCTGCTCCATCTCCGGAACTTCCCGAAGTCAGCGGTTCGATGACCTACAACCAGTGGGAGAGCGCAGTCGACGTTGCAAAGGAACGCATTCTCGACGGCGACATTTTTCAGGTGGTGCTCTCGCAGCGGTTCTCGTTTGAACTTGGCGCTGATCCATTCGATTTCTATCGAGTGCTTCGTCAGGTCAACCCGAGCCCGTACATGTACTTCGTGCGTATGCCCGAACTGAGCCTCGCTGGCTCGTCGCCAGAACCAATGGTGAAGTTGGTCGACAACCGTGTGATCTCCCGTCCGATCGCGGGCACTCGTCGACGCGGTGCAACTGAAGAAGAAGATCGTCGCCTTGGTGCGGAACTTCGGGAGCACCCGAAAGAAATCGCTGAGCACGTGATGCTCATCGATCTCGCTCGTAACGATGTCGGTCGCGTCGTCGAGTTCGGCACCGAACAGGTCGACGAGATGATGATTCTCGAGCGCTACAGCCATGTTATGCACCTCACCTCGCAGGTGTCGGGTGAGCTCGCAAATGGCAAGACCCCCATCGATGTGCTTCGTGCCACGCTTCCTGCCGGCACTGTGTCGGGTGCCCCCAAGGTCCGGGCGATGGAAATCATCGACGAACTCGAGCCGGTGAAGCGCGGTCCTTATGCCGGAGTTGTTGGGTACGTCGACTTCTCGGGCACGATCGACACTGCCATCGCCATCCGCACGCTTGTCGTCGGAGCTGATGGCATTGCCCATGTCCAGGCCGGTGCGGGCATCGTTGCTGACAGCATTGCTGAACATGAAGACCTCGAATGTCGCAACAAGGCCCGAGGGTTGCTGAGTGCAGTGCCCGGGGCGCGGCGGATGACTGCGCAGCGCCGCGGCGAAGTCGTCGACTGATTCATTCCCGTTGCTGGTGCATTTGTCCGGCGAAGGTGCGACACTCGCGAGCGTGAGTGCTTCTTCGAACGACCAGATCATCGCCGGCTACGAGGCACTCCAAGGTGCTGGCGGAGTCGTCGTTGTCGAACGTGATGTTCTGTCGGTGACTGGTCCCGACGCTGCTCGGTATCTGCAGGGCCAACTCAGCCAGGACGTCGTTGCCATGGTCGGCGACAGCGCATGGTCTTTTCTTTTAGCTCCAACGGGCAAAGTCGATGCGTGGCTGCGTGTTCATCGCATCGACGCCGAGAGTTACGTGCTCGAAACCGATCCTGGTTATGGCGATCTCATTCTCACTCGGTTGAAGCGTTTTCTGTTGCGAACGAAAGCGACAATCACCGAACCACGGCGCTGTGCACTGCTGCAACATCGGTGGGATTCCTCACTCGTTCGTCTTGGTGGCGACGGGCCTGAAGGCGCCCTCGTCGCGACCCCAGTTGGGCCGCTTGTTGCGGGTCGCGATGAACTCTTTGTCGATGCATCGGTAAGCGATCCGCTCGTAGCGGTTGTCGACGCTGTCGCAGATGAAGCGATGATTCGTTATCGGATCGCTCATGGAATCCCAGCGATGGGAACTGAATTGACCGACGACACCATTCCGGGTGAAGCAGGTGCGTGGGTTATCGACGCATCGGTGAGTTTCACGAAGGGGTGCTACACCGGCCAGGAACTCGTCGCCAGAATCGACAGTCGTGGGAACAACGTTCCTCATCCGATTCGTCTGCTCAGACTTGAGGGCGACGCTTCTCTCGGCGACGAAATAACCGTCGACGGCGCAGCAGTGGGCACGATCACAAGCATCACCCCGTCGTTGAGTGCGGAACTTCCTGCGCTCGCTCTAGCTCGCGTGGGGCGAGCGGTGGTTCCAGGCACTCAGGTTGCTGTTGGCAGCGGTCCAAGCGCCTGCGCTGCTGCGGTCGTCGAGCCGGGTTCGGTTCGCTGAAGCCTCATGGCTGATTCTCTTTACGATCGACTCGGGGTGGCACCCACGGCGAACGCTGCCGAAATCCGGCGGGCCTATCTTCAGTTGGCGCGGATACATCACCCGGACTTCCACACCAACGAGGCCGACCGGCAGAAGAACGAACGCGAGATGCAGGCGATCAACGAAGCGTGGGCAGTGCTCGGAGATCCCGATCGCCGTCGGGCTCACGATGAACGCATGCGTCTGACGCAACCCGATCCCGTCTCGACGGGCAAGCCCGTTCCGGGCCGATACGACTTTGTTCCCTTCGACGACGGCGATGATGAGATCGATCCTCGGTTAATCGACGACGTTGGTGTCGAGGGGACGGAAGTCGCCCGTTCGGTGCAAATGGCTCCGGTTGTGTGTTTCTTTGGCGGTCTTCTCGGCGTGATTCTCGGTGTCATGGTGAACCTGACGTTCCTCATCGCAGTGGGAATAGTCGGTCTCGTGCTCGCTCTTCTTGGGTTTCTTGCTGCCCCGGCGGTGGCGATCTCGCGAAGCATCAGGGCGGAGCGCGATCGCTAGCAGTTGGCCTAAGGTCTGCGCCCATGACTCAGACCTCATTGTTCGTAAAGATGGTGTTTCAGCCCGGTAAGCGTGACGAAGGTGTTGCCGCCCTCGAAACGATGCTTCCAGTCGTCGCTGGCGAACCCGGCACGCTCGTGTACTCGTTCCACCGCGATGCGGGCGATGAGAACACGGTGTGGATCTTTGAGCTCTACTCCGACGGCGATGCGCTTGGTGTGCACGGTGGTTCCGACGCGATGAAGGAACTGTTCGGCACGCTCGGTGGCCTTATGGCCGAACCGCCGATGATGGTGATGTCGACCCCCACCGGCAACGCAAAGGGTCTTCCAAACTGACCACGTATCTCGACCGCATTCTTGAGGCGCACCGAGAGGTTGCGGCTCGCGACGATCGCCCGTTCGACGAACTTGTCGAGCGGGCGATGTCCGTCGCACCTGCTCGTGGGTTCCGAAATGCCCTCGAAGCGGTTGCAGCATCGGGAGACATCGCAGTTATTTCCGAGATCAAACGTCGGTCGCCATCGAAAGGCGACCTCGCTCCTGGTCTTGATCCCGTAGAACTCGCGCAGCAGTACGAACTCGGCGGTGCTGCGTGTTTGTCCGTACTTACTGATGTCGACTTCTTTGGTGGATCAATCGAAGACCTCGTCGCTGCCCGCGCCGCGTGCACACTCCCGGTCTTGCGCAAAGACTTCACCGTGAGCGCTCGCGATGTGTGCGATGCCCGCATCATGGGGGCCGACTGTGTCCTGTTGATCGCTGCTGCTCTCGATCAAGCCGAGCTCGAGTCGTTTCTGAAGTTGTCGCGTGCCATTGGGTTCGATGCGCTCGTCGAAATTCACGACGAAGCCGAACTTGACCGTGCAGTTGGCGCTGGAGCTGACCTGATCGGTGTGAACCAGCGAGACCTCGT
>JBIIGP010000203.1:0-4053 GCA_044236415.1 Acidimicrobiales bacterium
CTGCCGACGACATGACACGCGTTTGCATTGTTGGAACCGCGCGTCACACATGGCGCGACGAATCACAGTTCGCACCCGAACCACTCTCGATGTGGGAATTCGTCTCACGTCTTGCAATTGACGATGCCGGAACGACCGCCGATGTCGCAGCGCAACTTGATCATCTGGCTGTCGTTCACACACAGTCTTGGGACTACGACAACCCCGTGGCGCGTCTCGGTGAGCGACTTGGTCGTGACGACCTGCCTGGCGTCAGTTCACTTATTGCCGGCACCTCACCACAACGACTCATCGATCAAGCCGCAGCATCAATGATGCGAGGTGAGATCTCAGCAGCCCTCATCGTTGGTGCCGAAGCCCAATCAACGGTGCGACGCATGGAGCGCAGTGGCGAAGGTCCGAATTGGTCGCACCCCAACCCGAACGCAGTGAGCATCGAAGCATCGCTCGGCGAGTGGTACCTCCCGACCGAACTCCGCCATGGCGTTCTTCCCGCATGGCTCACCTTTGCCCTTCTCGGCCAAGCCCGTTGGGCCGCACGAGGGGCAAAGCCGGCCGATCGTCAGGCGATGTTCCAACTTCTTTCATCGCTAAGCAACGTTGCTGCGCAAAACCCCGACTCGTGGTACCCGCTCGCCCATTCGGCCGAACGCCTTGCGCATGCCGACGCTGGCAATCGACCAATCGCCACTCCATTCAACAAACTCACGACCGCGTTCCCATTTGTCGACATGGCTGCGGCGAATCTGCTCGTGACCGATGCGGTGGCCGACCGATGGAAGATCCCCGAGGACCGACGCATCTACTTGCGCGGCTGGGGATTCGCGCGCGACGCGTCGCATATCGCCGGACGCGAATCGCTTTCCTCATCACCTGCGATGCGGAGCGCATTCTCAAGCGCACTCACGATGGCGGGCCTGCGACAGGAAGAGATCACCGCTTTTGATCTCTACAGTTGCTTCGGGTCAGCGGTGCAATTCGCTCGGGATGCACTTGAACTCGCAGACAATGACCCCCGCCCTATCTCCCTCACCGGCGGGTTGCCCTATCACGGCGGACCGGGCTCGAACTACATGAACCATTCGATCAGCACGCTCGTTGACTTCCTGCGCGAGAACCCGAACGCAAACGGAATGGTCACCGGCATTGGCATGCACATGACAAAGCATGTCGCTGGTGTTTGGTCTGCCACTCCGGGGAAGAATCCGCTTCCAACTTCCGACGAACCTCAACTCGCCGTTCTCGACGACGACGCACCTGGCCATACCGTTCAAGACACTGTCACGGGATCAGTGACTATTGAATCGGCGTCGGTCATCTATGGCCGTGAAGGTGAACCGGTTTCGGTTATTGCAATCTGCTCATTGCCCGATGGTTCTCGGTGCTACGCCACGACCGACGCCCCCGATGCGATGTCGGCTGTTGTAAACGACGAATGGGTGGGAGCTGCAGCATCAGTCGCGCCCACCGACGCCGGCACAAACTGGCTCTCACTCTGAAGCGAAAGGTAAATAGATATGACAAAGGCTGAGAACTCAACGCCTAAGGGCCTAACCGGAAACGTCATCACTCAACGTTTAGTGCAGCGCGGATTCGAACAAGTTTCCCAATCCGCTTATGGCGCACACGTACTACTCCGTCGAGATCACATCGATGTGGTTGTACCTGGTCCATTACGAATCGTCCCATCCATCGTGGCCGAGATGATCGAACGATCACTTGAAGCGGCACTCGGCCCAGACTGGCTTTTTCAAAATGACGAAAAGGAAATCAGTAGCGATCAGCGCACAGACTCTCTCGGCCGTCAGGATTTCGTAATTCTTGATGTGGTCGTGCTGGAACCATCAGATGATGACCTGTGGCGAGCGTTCCTCGTCGACGATCTCTCGACTGTCGGTTATGCCGCGAGCCGGAGCGGCGCACTCGCCGATCTCAAGTCGGCAGCTTCGTTGCGAATCGGAACAGCCACGGAACACATCGTTCTGGTCACTCCCGACGTGCTTTGATCGGGAGAAGTTCTACGACGAACGACGCTTCGGCTGGCTAAGTCGACCCAACGTCACAAGTAGTTCACCAACGGTGTGATCTTGCTCGAGTGGATGACGCAGCGGAATATCGCCGTGTACTTCGTAACGATTACGACGGCCTTCCTTGATGCGGGTGACATACCCAGCATCGACAAGGTCACTTATGATCGCTTGGGCAGAGCGCTCGGTAATGCCGACAAGTTCAGCGACGTCTCGGGTGCGAAGGTCCGGATCGCCGGCGAGGCAGACCAGAACGTGTCCGTGATTGGTGAAGAAGGTCCACTGAGGCTTGTCTGAACTACTCATGGCCGCTCCTTCCTATGACATTTAACTCCGGAAATAGTGAGCATAGACGGGGGCTCTGTGGCTCTCTTGCTGCCTGACGCGAAGTCCTCCGCACGCTTGTCTATTAATTCACGAACCGCACTACCGGTGTTTGAATTCGTTTGATAAAGTTCATACCTGAAGGGGAGTATCCCTCAACAGGGTTGTCGTCATCACGGGTCATTTGATCCCGGCAACCCGGCTCTCACGAGCGGGAGAGACCTTCGAACGAAGACCACTTCGATTCGAAAGGTTCGTGCCATGAGCACTGCGGAAACCATTTCCCCTCAGTTCACCCCTGACGCCCATACCGCCGATAGAGCCGCGGCGCGTCAAGCCCCGTCGCGCAAGTTGCGAACAAAGCAAAAAGTTGAGCGCTACGCGTCGGAAATCGAAAACCTCTATGCCAAAGATCCGTCAGATACAAACAAAGGGAGTGCTCCATGAAATGTCCTGTAGATGGTCGCGAACTTCTCATCACCCATCGTGATGGAATCGAGCTTGATTACTGCCCGGAATGTCGTGGCATCTGGTTTGATCGCGGTGAGCTCGACAAAGTCATTGAACGGTCAAACCTGCAGTTAGACGCGGCATCAGTTCCCAGAGATCGTTCGAGCGATCGCGATGAACGCAGTTACGACAAGCGGGAGAAGTACGAGAAGCCAAAGAAGAAGAAAGCAACAAGTTTTCTTTCTGATCTTCTTGAGTTCGGGTAAGGAGTATCCGATGTCCTTTCGGAACACGATGAAGACGTTCGTTCTTCTCGCGGGGATTGGCGGCATCTTTGTGATGCTGGGCTCATTATTCGGTGGCGTAGGCGGAGCAATCCTCGGCTTGGCCATTGCGTTTGCCATAACCGGCGCGTCGTACTGGTATTCCGATCGCATCGCTATCAAAGCGGCGAAAGCAATCGAGGTCGACGCACAAAGTGCTCCAGAGCTTCACCAAATGGTTCGTGAACTTGCTTCGACCGCAGGGCTTCCCGCCCCTCGTGTCTACATCTCACCATCACCTCAACCGAATGCGTTTGCAACCGGTCGAAACCCCGCCAATAGCGCGGTGGCGGTGACGGAAGGGCTGATAGCAAACTGCCCGCCTCACGAAGTCAGGGCCGTACTCGCCCATGAGATGGCCCATATTCGAAACCGCGACATCCTCATCGGTTCAATCGCTGCGGCAATTGCGACAGCCATCTCGCTCCTTGCAAACATGGCAATGTTCGCTGGGCTCTTTGGAAGCAGCGATGACGACGACGGTCCCGGAGTCGGATCAATGCTTCTCATGGCGTTGATCGCACCCCTC
The DNA here is from genome assembly GCA_044236415.1 of Acidimicrobiales bacterium. Lineage (GTDB taxonomy): Bacteria > Actinomycetota > Acidimicrobiia > Acidimicrobiales > Acidimicrobilacustridaceae > Acidimicrobilacustris. The sequence continues at coordinate 3,654 of JBIIGP010000203.1, forward strand.
GCTGCCGGCATGTTGCAAATGGCGGTGTCACGGTCTCGAGAATTCGATGCCGACCGCTACGGAGCACAACTCTCGAAAGATCCACTGGCCTTGGCATCGGCGCTACAACGACTCGAAGCAGTGGCACAGCGATCACCGATGGACATCCCCCCGGCGCAAGCGAGCGCATGGATCGTCAATCCGCTCACTGGCAATCGGAAGGACTTCAGCCGATTGTTCATGACGCATCCGCCGGTCGAGGAGCGCGTCCGCCGACTTCAGGAAATCGCCACAACGCTTTGACCGCACAGCGGCATCTGCGTGTTCAGCCTATTCCCGCCCAGGCTGGGCACGCAGATGTGCGTCTTTTGCAGCGACCACGTCTATGAGCTCTGCGGCATAGGCGCGCAGTTGCTCTCGA
>JBIIGP010000205.1:0-4044 GCA_044236415.1 Acidimicrobiales bacterium
CACCGAGCTTTCCGGACGAGGAACACTTGAGTTCCGCAACGTTGGATTCTCCTACCCAGGCGCAGAAATCCCTGTTCTTTCCAACATTTCGTTCACCACACGACCGGGACAGACAACCGCAGTCATCGGATCAACGGGTTCAGGCAAAACCACATTGGTCAATCTCATTGCGCGACTCGTCGATAGCAGCGAAGGCGAAATCCTCGTTGACGATGTCAATGTCCGAAACCTTGAACCGGAAACGCTGTGGAAGCGCGTGTCGGTGGTTCCGCAGCGTCCGTATCTTTTCTCGGGCACGATTCGATCAAACCTTCTCTTTGCCAATAAGGACGCATCCGAAGACGACCTTTGGAAAGCACTCGAGATCGCTCAAGCCGCTGACTTCGTCAACGCAATGCCCGAGAAACTCGACGCACCAATTTCTCAGGGCGGAACCAATGTTTCTGGAGGTCAGCGTCAGCGTCTTGCCATTGCCCGAGCGCTCGTTCGCAATCCGGGTATCTATGTGTTCGACGATTCGTTCTCGGCCCTCGACCTTGCCACCGACGCACGACTTCGCACCGCACTACTGCCTGTCACCACCGACGCGGCGCTCATCATCGTTGCCCAGCGAGTCACAACGATTAAGCACGCCGACCAAATCCTTGTACTTGATGAGGGCCGATGTGTCGGTCTCGGAACTCACCACGAATTGCTTGAGACCTGCCCGACCTACGCCGAGATCGTGGAATCGCAAATGACTGCCGAGGAAGCAGCATGAGTACTTCCACCGAAGAGAACGTCGAGGAAACCCCCCAGCATCAGGTGACTGTTGGTCCCCGCATGATGGGTGCGACGGTTCCGGTCGAACGATCGAAAGACTTCCGCAACTCAACCTTGCGACTGATCTCGTGGATGCGACCAGAACGATTCCGTCTCTTCCTCGTGCTGAGCTCCGCCGTCATCAGCGTCATGATGTCGGTTGTCGGCCCCAAGATCCTCGGTAACGCAACCAACGTCATCATCAGCGGCGTTCAAGCACCCACCGGCATCGACTTCCCTGAATTGCACCGAACCCTGCTGATTGTTGTCGGTCTCTATCTCGGCTCGGCTGCAATGGCCTATTTCCAAGGCTTCTTGCTTGCTGGGGTTATTCACCGAACCATGCGGCGACTGCGTTCGGCCGTTGAAAACAAGATCAATAGATTGCCGCTCGGATACATCGATCGCACGCCTCGCGGTGATCTTCTCAGTCGTGTCACCAACGACATCGACAACATCGCGCAGAGTCTTGCCCAGAGCTTGAGCATGCTGTTCATCTCGTTGCTCACCGTCGTTGGCGTGCTCATCATGATGCTGACGATTTCGCCGTTGCTTTCACTCGTTGCAGTGGCAACTGTTCCGGTCACGCTGATCACGATCAAGTACATCGCCGGCAAGTCAAAGAAGCGGTTCATCGCACAGTGGTCTCATACCGGCGCACTGAACGGCATTGTTGAAGAGACCTTCGCTGGTCACTCGTTGGTGAAGGTGTTCGGCCAGCAACAAGCAACCGAAGATCGATTCGAAGCCACAAACCAAAAGCTTTTCGAGGCCGCCTTCGGCGCTCAGTTCATTTCCGGAATGATCCAGCCCGCCATGATGCTGGTGAGCAATCTCAACTACGTGGCCATCGCCGTCATTGGTGGATTGCGGGTTGCCTCCGGCAATCTGAGCATCGGCGACATTCAGGCATTCATTCAGTACTCGCGACAGTTCACCCAACCCATCAACCAATTGGCATCGCTGGCCAACATGCTGCAGTCGGGTATCGCTTCGGCCGAACGAGTCTTTGAGTTTCTCGATGTCGATGAACAATCGCCCGATCCGATCGATGCGCAAACCGTTGTGTCACCGAAGGGACGCGTTGCGTTTGAAGCGGTCACTTTCTCCTATTCCGCAAACAAGCCGCTCATCACTGATCTCTCGCTGATCGCTGAGCCCGGACAAACCATCGCCATCGTTGGTCCCACGGGTGCAGGCAAAACCACGCTCGTCAATCTGCTGATGCGTTTCTACGAACTGAACGATGGTGCGATCACGCTCGACGGTGTCGATATCTCAAAGATGCGCCGCGACGATCTGCGTTCGAGCATGGGCATGGTGCTGCAAGACACCTGGCTTTTTGGCGGAACGATTCGCGACAACATTGCGTACGGACGTCTTGATGCAACTGATGAGGAAATCATCCAAGCGGCCAAGGCAACGCATGTCGATCACTTCGTGCGAGCGATGCCTGATGGCTACAACACCATCCTTGACGACGAAGCCAGCAATCTCAGTGCTGGCGAGAAGCAGTTGCTCACGATCGCCCGAGCGTTCCTTGCTGAGCCCACGATCCTCATCCTCGACGAAGCAACCAGTTCGGTCGATACCCGCACCGAGGTGCTCATCCAGCACGCGATGGCGGCGTTGCGATCGAACCGCACCAGTTTCGTAATCGCCCATCGCCTCTCCACAATTCGCGACGCCGACATCATCTTGGTGATGGAGAACGGCAGCATCGTCGAACAGGGCAACCACGAGGAACTTCTGGCTGCATGCGGGGCGTATTCCAACCTTTACAACGCCCAGTTCGTGGCTGCGGCCATTGATCTCGATGCCAACTGACTCCCCAATCTCTCCGGCGCCCGTGTCGCTTCGCAACAGCGTCTTTGTTGTCGTTATCGCTTTGCAGTTCGTTCTGGTGTTGGTGAACGGCTCCACCACCATGGCTCTGCCCGGTATTCGTGATGGTCTCGGCGCAACAAACAGCGAGTTGCAGTGGTACGCCTCGCTGTTCGCGCTGACGTTCTCGCTGGTTCTTGTTCTCTCTGGCCGTCTCGGCGATCTGTTTGGGACCCGCCGCCTGCTCATGATTGGCTTCGGTGCCCTTCTTGCATCGTGGGTCCTCAGCGCGGCCTCACCCAATATCTATTTCCTTCTTGTTGCTCGCGCGCTCCAGGGAATCGCTGGCGGCGTTACCGCGCCCCAGCTCTCGGCGATGATCCAACGCACGTTCAATGGCCATACCCGGACCCGCGCGTTCTCAATTTTCCTCATGTTTGCTGGTGCCGGTTTCATGGTCGGACAGCTCAGTGCAGGTGCGCTTACGAACGCGGATCTGTTCGGTGCCGGTTGGCGATGGGCGTATTTACCGTTCATTCCGATTGGTCTGGTGGCGTGGCTCATCGCTGCAAAGGTCTTGCCCGCGACGAAACCTGGAACCGCAGGCCGACTCGACATAACGGGCGCAGCAGTTCTTGCCGTTGTCGCGTTCTTCTTGATGTTCCCGCTCATCCAAGGACGAAACGCCGGATGGCCGGTGTGGATCCTGCTCATGTTGGCCTGCTCATTGCCGCTGTTCTTTGCATTCATTCGCTACGAGCAGAGACTTGTTCGAAACGGCGGCGACCCGCTCGTTAATCCGATTCTCTTTGCCATTCGCAGTTTCCGAATTGGCAACATCATTACCTTGCTCGTTGGTCTGCTTTCAGCAGCAGGTCCGATTTATCTCATTCTCACGATTCAGCTCGGATTCGACATTGACCCCCTGCGGGCAGCGATCCTCACCTGCCCCATGCCGTTCGCCAACATGTTTGGTTCGATGGCAGCAGCGCCCCTTCTGCGTCGTTATGGCCGCGGTGCGCTGGTCATCGGTGCCGTGCTGAACGCGCTCTCAGCTGTTGCCGTTCTCTACGCTGCTCGTGTCGGTTCCGCCCAGTTTGAAGCCATTCACTTGGTGCCGGCTGTTTCCCTCCTTGGATTTGCGCTGGGAATTTCTATCGCCGCGACAATTGCGTTCGTCTTGTCTGAGGTTCCTCACGAATACGCCGGCGCGGCATCGGGCGTGCAAGCGACTGGCCTTCAATTGGCCGGCGCAATCGGCATCGCCGTCATCGGTTTGGCCTATTGGGGTCGCATCGGTGGTTCGGAAGCTGAGAGTGCCTACATCGACGGAATCAACGCCGTTATGTGGATCACCATCGGACTTGCGGCAGTTCAAGCCGCGCTCGTTCTCCTTCTACCGAAACACAAGTCGGGGCC
>JBIIGP010000204.1:0-4044 GCA_044236415.1 Acidimicrobiales bacterium
GGAACGAGATCGAAACTCGGGAACTCGGCTGCCGAACCAAACGCATAATCAGCAAAGTTTGAGGTCTGCGGATTTCCGTCTTCGTCGTACATCATGTGTTCAAACAGTGCCTGTCCCACACCCTGAGCAATGCCACCGTGACGCTGACCCTCGACGATAAGAGGGTTCAAGATGCGTCCCGCATCGTCACAGGTCACGATGCGCCGCAATGTGACCTTGCCTGTTTCAGTATCGACTTCAACCTCGGCCACATGCGCACCAAACGGGAACGTTGCATTCTCGGCGCTGAAGGTAAGTGAGGCTTCGATTGGCAGTCCCATCGCACCACCACCGATGGGGTCAACGATGTCGCCAGCCGTTCCGACCTCGGCCCAAGTTTTGGTAACGCTCGGAGTGCCAGCGACGTGAAACACCCCACGATCCATATCGAGTTCGATGTCAGCCACATTTGCTTCAAGAAGCTCGGCCGCTACCTGGCGTGCCCTGTCGACAACCTGCTCAGTTGCGGTCCAGACCGCCGAACCACCCAACTGCAATGAGCGGGAGCCCATCGTGCCCATACCTTCGGCAACGCGGTCGGTATCGCCGGCAACGACTTCGATGGCATCCATCGGAATGCCCGTGAGATCACTGGCAAGCATCGCCCACGCGGTGTTGTGACCCTGACCGTGCGAAGAGGAGCCGGTGTACACCGTGAGTCCACCGTTCTTGCCGAGGACAACCTTGGCGAATTCGCCATGGCTACCAGCGGGGCCAGCCGTGATCTCGACATACACACAAACGCCAATGCCGAGTTGCACCGGATCACCGGCTGCACGACGAGCAGCCTGTTCGGCACGCAAACCTTCGTAGTCAGATTCAGCAAGTGCGAGATCGAGCGCGGCCTGGTAGTTGCCGCTGTCGTAGATCGCGCCGGTGGGCGTGGTGAAGGGAAACGCATCGGCAGCAATGAGGTTGCGTCGACGCACCTCAACTGGGTCCATACCGATTTCCGCAGCGAAGAGGTCGAATGCTCGTTCAACGGCTGCAGTCGCCTCCGGACGACCTGCGCCGCGATAGGCCTCAATCGGTGTGGTGTTTGTCATCACTGACTTGGTATTGCATTCGACCTTGGGGATGTCGTAGGTACCCGGAGCCATCGTGCGAGTCATAAACGGCAGGAATGTGCCCATACCCGGATACGCGCCGACGTCCTGCAGGACGGTGAGTCGATAGGCCTCGACCTTGCCGTCTTTCGAGCCTCCGATTTCGATCTTGTGAACCTGACCGCGACCATGCGGCATCGACACCATTGACTCGCTACGTGACTCGGCCCAACGAATTGGTCGGTTGACTTTGCGTGAAACCCACGGAAGCAAAAGTTCATCGGTCTGAAGATTGATCTTGGCGCCGAACCCACCGCCAACTGCAGGAGCGATCACATGGACCTGCTGCGGCTCGAGTTCATAAACGCCTGCAAGTTTGCCCTTGACCGAATGTGGAGCTTGGGTTGACACCCATGCGATCAGACGACCTTCGTGCCACACTACCGCGACACCGCGAGGTTCAAGTGGGGCGACAGCCACGCGCTGATTGACGATGTCGCGCGTGACGACAACTTCGCAACCGTCAAACAATTCTTCGGTGAAGCCAAACGGAACTTCGAGCGCCGTGTTTGAACCGTGCTCAGGATGCAGCAGGACCTGATCGGTCGCGGCAAACACAGGATCGACAACAGCGTCGAGTGGATCGAAATCGACGATCACGAGTTCAGAGGCGTCCTCGGCAGCGACAGCAGATTCAGCAACGATCACCGCAATTGCTTCACCGACGTAACGGACAACATCGGTTGCGAGCCATGGCCGGGCGAGAATGTCCGGAATCATGCCGGGAATAGCAGGAGGCGGCGCAGAAAGGTCGCCGGACTCAGCGACATCGGCAGCGGTGAACACGGCAACGACCCCTGGCGCGGCGAGCGCTTCAGAAACATCGAGTTCGGTAATGCGCGCATGAGCGATTGTCGATCGAACAAAATGGGCATGGAGCGCCCCTTCAAGCAGTGGCTCTTGAAGATCGGCGGTGTATCGGGCGCCGCCAGTTAGGAAAAGCGGGTCTTCCCGACGCTGTACACGGGTTCCCATCACGCTCATGTGGTTCACTCCCCCTCGAGGTGCCGTTGCGGCAATCAGGAGGTTAGTGGACGTCTGTTGGAAACTTTCTCAGCGGGTGAGAGAGGAACCCAAACCCTCGAACGGCCATGCGTCGGGGACCCGGACCGGATCTTGAGCCTCGGGAAGCAGGTGGTACACCTCTTCACCAGCCTTGGCATAGCCGTACTGCTCACGGGCGATGCGTTCAATCTCCGCATCGGTCTTGAGCGCATCGGCTTGGGCCTGCGCATCGGCATTCGCCTGATCGATTTCGGCCAATCGCTGCTCAACCGTCGCAGCAGTTCGGCGTTGATCGAGCAATGTGCGTGTTGGAGCAAGAAAGGCAACCACGGCAACGGTCATGATCACCAAAATCACCGGGGTAACGATCCATGTGGATCGGGCCAGCAACGACCGCTGCGGTTTGGCGTGTTTGGGCCCCGACGACTTCGCGGGCGCGTCAGAACGCTTCCGCGGCGCGGATGACACCGCGCGTGATCGACGGGGAAGACGAGCCATGACTAGCGGCCAACCTGCTTGATGGCTGCAGCGCCCCAGTAGGCCGCGGCATCGCCGAGATCGTCCTCGATGCGCAGCAGTTGGTTGTACTTGGCCACACGATCGCTACGGGCCGGTGCGCCGGTCTTGATCTGACCACAATTCGTTGCGACAGCAAGATCGGCGATGGTGGTGTCTTCGGTTTCACCCGAACGATGCGACATAACTGCGGTGTAGCCCGCACGGGTCGCCATCGCAACGGACTCGAGGGTTTCTGTGAGCGAACCGATTTGGTTGACCTTCACCAGAATCGAGTTTGCGACACCTACCTCGATACCTCGAGACAACCGCTCGACGTTCGTGACGAACAAATCGTCACCCACGAGCTGGACCTTGTCACCAATCGCTGCGGTGAGTTTCGACCAGCCATCCCAGTCTTCCTCAGCCATACCGTCTTCGATCGAGACAATCGGGTACTTCGAGACGAGTTCCTGGAGATACCCAACCATTTCCGCCGGAGCCAGTGATCGGCCTTCGCCGGCAAGGACGTAGTTGCCGTCCTTGTAGAACTCGGTGGAAGCGGCATCAAGCGCAATGGCGATGTCGGTGCCAGGCGTAAATCCGGCCTTTTCGATCGCTTCAAGCAGCAGCTTCACTGCGTCTTCATTCGAGGCGAGATTGGGGGCGAATCCGCCTTCGTCGCCGATCGCGGTGGAGAGATTGCGGTCGTGGAGAACCTTCTTGAGCACGTGGTAGGTCTCGGCGCCCCAGCGCAGTGCCTCGGAGAACGAGGCTGCGCCCACAGGCATGATCATGAACTCTTGAATGTCGACGTTGTTGTCGGCATGCTCGCCGCCATTCAGCACGTTCAACATCGGAACGGGAAGCACGTGTGCATTCACGCCACCGATGTAGCGGTAGAGCGGCACAGCGAGTTCATCGGCAGCGGCTCGCGCCACGGCAAGCGACACACCAAGGATCGCGTTCGCCCCAAGGCGGCTCTTGTTGTCGGTGCCATCAAGTTCGAGAAGGACTCGATCGATATCGCGCTGATCAAGTGCGTCGAACCCTACGAGGGCGTCGTAAATCTCGTCGTCGACATGGGCAACGGCGTCGAGCACACCTTTACCCATGTAGCGGGCTTCGCCGTCGCGGAGTTCAACGGCCTCAAACGCGCCAGTCGATGCACCAGAGGGAACAATCGCCCGACCATTCGCACCGGATTCGAGAATGACTTCAACCTCGACGGTCGGGTTACCGCGACTGTCAAGGACCTCGCGGCCGGCGATATGTTCGATGATGCTCATGGGATCGGGGGCTCCTCGTCAATGGGGCTTGGGTGGAAGTTTTCCACGTCGACGCGCGAGCAGTGGGGACGGTCAGAGATCCGCGCGTCCGCCTAGTTCAGCACTCCGAG
>JBIIGP010000206.1:0-4037 GCA_044236415.1 Acidimicrobiales bacterium
TTCAATGCCTGTAACCGCGGATGCAATGAGAAGTCCCTCGGTAAGGGTGAGGTACCTCATTGGGCGAGGCGGTCGAGGATCTCCTTGTCTCGAGCAACGAGGCGTTCAAGGGTCGCCATGAACTCTTTGTCGGCTTTGACTCGCTCAATCTCAAGGAGAAGGCCATCTATGAGGACCTGGTTCACGCTTGTGCCTTGAGCTCGAGCAATGACCTCGGCTTGGTCGGCAAGATCCTCGGGGAGTCGGACCGTCGTTTGCTTATTCATGACATCATGATAGCGCGATGTCAAGACTAGAAGTCCAAGTTGTTGGCCTAGGCCGGCGGCTTGAGCGGGGTGCCGGCCAAGGCGGCCACGATCTGGGCACCGGGCAAGCCCAGTTCGTCCATTTGGGCGGCGGACCGCCGTCCAGTGAGTGCCCGAACCAACTCAAGGTCGGAACACTCTGCGGACTGGACTGCCGCGCTTGCCGAAGGACCTCGACGTTCAATCAGGTCAAGCAACCAGGCTTTCGCCACTGAGAGTGGGAGCGATGACTCCTCGCACTCCAAGCCCAGTGCCTCGCGAAGATCAATCTCGTGGGTGAGAGCGTCCATCACGAGCTGAGAGTTCGAAGGGCTGGAGATTGCAGGCAACATCGCATCGAAGAGAGCGATGGTCTGTTCAAGCGCGTAGCGTAGTTCTTCGAGGGAGTCACCCGCGTGACGTTGAACCTGTGCGTTTGTCCACGCGTCAGAAGTAATGCCCTCCATGCGCTGGGCCAGGAGATCCTCAGGTACGCCGACAAGGTGCGAAGCGGTTTGCTGCACCGTCCAGTCGGGACACGCCGGAACAACAAGCGTCGCGAACGATTCTGGTGTCCGCTCGAGAAGTTCAAGAACGGATTGGCGAGTTTGCCGATACGCCTCGCACACCTGATCGTCGGGAAGGAACTGAGACATGGCAAAAGTCTCGCAGACAGTTCACCTTGTTGTTGCTTCAGCGTTGTCAGGAACAACTAAGTTCTGCGCTTCGTCTCTGAAGCCGACTCTCAAGCGAGGTGCCTGAAATGACTGACCCGAAACTGCCCCACGGTGGCGCACAACTTGGGGCCATTGATGGCCCGCTCGTGATGATCGGAATGGGTTCAATCGGTCGAGCAACACTGCCGCTGCTCGATCGCCACATTGCGTTCGATAAGTCACGCGCAATTGCGCTTGATCCGTTGGCGGAGCGCAAGCAGTACGCCGATGAATACGGCATCGCCTTTCAACAGGTGGAACTCACGCCGGAGAATTACGTCGAGATCCTCACGCCGCTCCTCACGAACGGTGAAGGACAGGGATTCTGCGTCAACCTTTCCGTCGACACTGGTTCGGTCGACATCATGCGTCTGTGTCGCGAACTCAACGTGCTGTACATCGACACCGTTGTCGAACCATGGCCTGGTCTCTATTACAACCAGTCAATCGACAATGCCGATCGCACGAATCAGTTCTTGCGCAGCCAGGCCGTTGCCGAACGACGTCGTTCACCGGGTGGAACAACTGCGGTGTCGTGCTGCGGTGCGAACCCCGGCATGGTGTCGTGGTTTGTGAAGGACGCACTCGTTCGTCTGAACGATGAAATGGGCCTTGGGCTTGAAACTCCTGCACCTGCTGATCGCGACGGTTGGTCGCGCTACATGCAGTCCGTTGGCGTGAAGGGTATTCACATCGCTGAACGTGATACGCAGCGTGTGACGAACCCGAAGCCGGTCGACACGTTCTGGAACACGTGGTCGGTTGACGGCTTCATTTCTGAAGGACTGCAGCCAGCAGAACTTGGCTGGGGTACGCATGAAAAGTGGATGCCTGAGAATGCGCGTCGCTTTGCGGACCCTGAATCTCCAGCGATCTACCTCGAATCACCGGGCGCCGAGACTCGTGTTCGCACCTGGTGTCCGACACTTGGCGAGCAGTACGGCTTCCTCGTTACGCACAATGAATCGCTGTCGATTTCTGACTTCTATTCGGTTCGTGACGAAAACGGTGAACTCGTCTTCCGGCCAACCTGCCATTACGCTTACCACCCGTGCAACGACGCAGTGCTTTCGTTCCATGAACTGTTCGGAAACGGCGGCCGCAACCAGTCCACCAAGCACGTGCTCGATGAAGACGAGCTTGTTGACGGCATCGATGAACTCGGTGTGTTGCTCTACGGACATGACCGCAATGCGTTCTGGTTTGGTTCGCGCCTTTCGATTGAAGAAGCTCGTGCGCTCGCGCCGTACAACACCGCAACCGGGCTGCAGATCTCATCGGCTGTCCTTGCCGGCCTTGTGTGGGCACTCGAAAACCCGAACGAGGGAATTGTCGAGACTGACGAAATGGACCACGTTCGTTGTCTCGAAGTGCAGGTTCCCTACCTCGGGCCAGTCGAAGGCCACTACACCGACTGGACTCCACTTACGCGCCGCCTTGGTCTGTTCGTCGACGACATCGACGAGTCAGATCCGTGGCAGTTCCGCAACATCCTCGTGCGCTGACTATCCCTTTGTTCCGCCTTCGATCTTTGCAATCTCGGAACGATCAACCGTTCCGGGTTGACCAAGTTCCATTCCTGGTGGAAGTTCAACGTGAAGGTCATGACAAGGATCGACAGCCATCTCGCCTCGCTCAAGCGCGATCGAGATGATGTGGCCACCAAGTTTGCGGTCGTCTGACAAGAAGTGCAGGTGATGACCGGGAACTTCGACGCCAGCGGTCGCATCAGGAAAACGAAACCCAACGACCGTTCCGCTTGCGCGCTCGACACGCCACTCTGATTGGTGGGCAACAACTTCGCGCAACGGTTTGTATGGCTTTGTCTGACGTTCGACACTGCGCAGAACGAGATCGGTGAAGACGCCATCGATTCTCACGGCGATGACAGGCGCATCATCGGGGGCAAGAGCATCAAGCGCGTCGTGGAGTGCGTCGAAATCGAGTGGCGTATCGGTGGTGACGGTTGCGGTTGGGGCAAACGGAACGACGACAGCAAATGGAGTCATCACAGTCGGCGCGAGCGAGTGCACGGTTCCGTCAGCATGGGCAGACCACGCGTGACCATCAACAACGATGAGTTCGCCGTTGAGCGCCTGCACGGTTCCGATTCCAAGCGTGCCAAGTCGAAGGATTTCGGCGAGTGACGTATCGCCGTCGTAGCCTCCGGCCATAAGCGCCTCAAGCGTTCCGGCCTGCACGACGGTGTGCTCTTCGGCCGCATCATGGTCGAGACCAGCGCGGGTAAGGGCCCGAACATGGAGCGCCCCGATGAGCCGGTCGTCGATGATGTCGCTGGTCATGGCCGAGAGGGTAGGTCCGAGTGGACGGTGCCAATTCCTGAAGGGCGAGCACGAGGGCAGCGGCACAACTATTGTCACAATCTTCGACAAGAGTTAGTTGAGGCATGCCGTGGACATCACCCTTCTTGGCACCGGAAGTCCCATCCCTGATCCGAATCGGGCCGGCCCCTCGACGTTGGTTCGTGCCGCCGACCAGGTGATCTTGTGCGACGCCGGTCGTGGTGTGGTGATGCGGCTTGCAGGCGCATTCGCTGGTCCAGCGGTCCTATCGGCCATTCTCGTGACGCACCTTCATAGTGATCACCTCACTGATCTCAACGATGTGATCACAACGCGTTGGATCATGTCGCCCGAATCGGCACCGATCACGATCTACGGCCCGGTGGGACTTGACTTCGTTGTTTCGAAGATGATGGAAATGCTGTCGCTCGATGTGGGCTATCGCATGGATCACCACGACGACTTGAACGAACCGCCGGTGGTGAACGTTGTGGAAGTTACGCCGGGCGACACATTCAGCATCGGTGACGTCTCTGTTCGTGTTGGTGCGACCAATCACCAACCGGTGGAACCAACGGTTGCGTTCCGACTTGAACACGACGGAACCTCGGTAGTTCTCGGCGGAGACGGAATTCCATGTGCGGCCCTCGACGAACTCTGTGCTGGTGCCACCGCCTACGTCCAAACCGTGCTGCGTGACGACATCGTGAAGCTCTTCCCGCTTCCACGATTCC
>JBIIGP010000016.1:0-14816 GCA_044236415.1 Acidimicrobiales bacterium
GTCTCGAGACCCTGAAGGAACAGGAACGAGTTGAACGGCGTGATGGCCTGACCAAGGTCACGGAGCAACTGCACGCGCGCCTTGATGATGTACGAGCCGGCACCAAGCGCAGGCCAGTACTGAAGGCCGTGGTAGCTGGGGTCGGGTTCGGTGAACATCGGGAACTTGTCGTTCGCCGAGAAGTCGAATGAGCCACCGTCAACGACGAGGCCGCCGATTGAGGTCCCATGACCACCAATGAACTTGGTGGCGGAATGCACGACGATGTCAGCGCCCCACTCGAACGGACGGATCAGCCACGGCGATGCAACGGTGTTGTCGACGATGAGCGGAATGCCCGCTTCGTGCGCAACCTTCGACACGCCTTCGATGTCGAGCACATCATTGCGCGGGTTACCAATGGTCTCGCCGTAGAAGGCCTTGGTGTTCGGACGAATTGCGTTACGCCATTCGTCGAGGTTGTCGGGATCTTCAACGAACGTTGCTTCGATACCGAACTTCGGGAGCGTGTAGTGAAGAAGGTTGTAGGTGCCGCCGTACAACGCTGCCGAGGCAACGATGTGGCTTCCGGCTTCGGCAAGGTTCTGAATGGCGAGCGCCTCAGCGGCCTGACCTGAAGCAACAGCGAGTGCACCAGGAAGACCAACAGCAGTTGCCGTTGCTCCTTCAAGCGACGCGATACGAGCTTCAAAGACACCCTGCGTCGGGTTCATGATGCGGGTGTAGATGTTGCCGATCTCGGCGAGCGCGAAGAGGTTCGCAGCATGCGTCGTGTCGCGGAACTGATACGAGGTCGTTTGGTAGATCGGGACAGCGCGCGAACCGGTGGTCGGGTCGGGCTCCTGGCCGGCATGGATCTGACGGGTATCAAAACCCCAGTTGTCGCTCATGGTCACTCCTCATCGATCGACCGGCACAGCCCGGTCGGACAGGAGCGAGACTCTAGGGGCCTAATCCCGACCAATCAAGTCAAGAATTGATTCGCCTTGGCAACAGAGAGGGCCCAGACGCGACGGAGGGGCCCGAAGGCCCCTCGCGCACTCCACCCGCTGAACTTCGCACCAACTAGTGCGTCGTATCGATCCGTCGCCGTCAACCGAAGTCGACGAGAGTCAACCCGTAAGGGTCAGTCCTGAGCGCCACCGGAAGTTTCGGCAACGCTCTTCCGACCGGCGGAGATCCACGGCATCATGGCGCGCAGTTCCTTGCCGGTCTTTTCGATTGGGTGCTCAGCGCCAGCGTTACGCAGGGCGTTGAAGTTCTTGCGACCCGACTCTGATTCGGCGATCCATTCCTCGGCGAACTGACCGGAAACGATTTCGTCGAGAATCTTCTTCATCTCAACCTTGGTGGCCGGCGTGATGACGCGCGGGCCGCGGGTGACATCGCCGTACTCGGCGGTGTCGGAGATTGAGTAGCGCATGCCGCTGATGCCCTCTTCGTACATGAGGTCAACGATGAGCTTCACCTCGTGGAGGCATTCGAAGTACGCCATCTCGGGCTGGTAACCAGCCTCGGTGAGGGTTTCGAAACCGGCCTGCACAAGTGCAGCGACGCCGCCACAAAGAACAGCCTGCTCACCAAACAGATCAGTTTCGGTTTCTTCGGTGAACGTGGTCTCGATGACCCCAGCTCGGGTGCCACCGATTGCGTCGGCATAGGCAAGCGCAACATTGCGAGCGTTTCCGGTTGCGTCCTGCTCAACCGCGATAAGGCACGGCACGCCGCCACCCTCGGTATAAGTACGACGCACGAGATGGCCTGGGCCCTTCGGGGCGGCCATAACAACATCGACGCCAGCCGGCGGAACGATGCGGTTGAAACGGATGTTGAAACCGTGAGCGAAGAAGATCGCGTCGCCTTCGGAAAGGTTCGGAGCGATCTCGGCGTCGTACACCGACTTCTGCTCGGTGTCGGGAAGCAGGATCATGATTGCGTCGGCCCACTTGGTGGCATCGGCAATCGACATCACCGTGAGGCCTTCCGATTCGGCCTTGGCCTTCGAGGACGAACCCTCGCGCAAACCAACAACGACGTTGATGCCCGACTCTTTGAGGTTGAGCGCATGGGCATGGCCCTGCGAGCCGTAACCAATGACGGCGACCTTGCGGTCGGCGATGAATGAACGATCGGCGTCGGCTTCGTAATAGACGGTGGCCACAGGAACTCCTGTTTCGGGATTGGATCGCCCTTTAGGGCGGGTTGGAGAGATTACGACGAAAGGGGCTCAGGACAAAAAGGCGCCGGAACCCGGGAACTAGCTAGGGGGTCAAACGATGCGAGGAAGGGCGATGCGGCCGGTGCGCTGGTAGGCCACCACTGCTGCCCCCATACGGGAGGTGAAGGCATCGAGCGCCTCGGGGGTTCCGCCCAGAGACACAGTGATGCGATCGCCGGACTCATCGAGAACGACGCCGCTGTATTCCTCAGTCAGCGAAAGCAGTTCGGGCTTCGACTCTGCCGAAACCGTGACTGTGACGATCATGAGCTCGCGTTCGACCGCATCGATGGGAGCAAGTTCATCGATCTGCAGCACATTGATGAGCTTGTCGAGCTGCTTGGTGATCTGCTCCAGCGGTGCCGATTCAACATCGACCACGATCGTGATGCGACTACGAGTGGGGTCGTCTGTTGGCGCAACGGCGAGCGAAAAGATGTTGAAACCGCGCCGGGCAAACAAACCCGACACGCGGGCAAGAACACCCGGCTTGTTTTCGACAAGGACGGAGAGAATGTGATGACGCGTCGCCGGACTCATCGGACATCCTCCGGCCCGACAACGATGTCGGAGTTGGACTTGCCCGCAGGCACCATCGGGAAGACCTTCTCGCGCGCATCGGTGCGGAAGTCAATGACAACCGGACGGTCGTCAACTTCATTCGCACGCTGAATCGCGGGAAGCACATCTTCAGGAGCTTCGACGCGCATGCCGACACAACCCATGGCTTCGGCCCACATCTTGTAATCAGGAAGATCAGGCGAGAGATAGACCTCGCTGTAACGCTCCTCGTAGAACATCTCCTGCCACTGACGAACCATTCCGAGATACGCGTTGTTGAGAATGGCGATCTTCACCGGAATGCGTTCGGCGGCAGCGGTAACAAGTTCTTGCGCGGTCATCTGGAAACAGCCATCGCCATCGACGGCCCACACCATGCGGTCGGGTCGCCCAACCTTGGCGCCAATTGCGGCCGGAACCGCGAAGCCCATTGTTCCGAGGCCACCAGAGTTGATCCAGGTGTAGGGATGGTTGAACTTCCAGTACTGAGCGGTCCACATCTGATGCTGACCGACGCCTGAAGCAACAATGCAGTCATCGGGAGTGTTGTCACGAAGTTGTTCAAGCACGTATTGCGGCTTCAACAAATCGCCCGGCTCGGACTGCACGTAGGCAAGCGGGTACTTCTCTTGCCATCCACTAATCGTGGACTTCCACGATGAACGATCGGGCTGAACCTCTGGCGCGCCGATCTGCTTCAGCGCTGTGATCAGTTCATTAATGACCAAACGACAATCGCCAGTGATGCCGACGTCTGGTCGACGGACCTTGCCGAGTTCGGCGGGATCAATGTCGACGTGAATGATCTTGGCGTTCGCAGCGAATGCGTCGAGCTTGCCGGTGACTCGGTCGTCGAAACGTGAACCGAGAGCGATGAGCAAATCAGATTCCTGCATCGCGGTAACGGCGGTGTAGTTACCGTGCATACCCGGCATTCCGAGGCACAGCGGATGATCGTCGGGAACCGCGCCACGAGCCATGAGCGTGGTGACGACAGGGATGTCGAGCAGCTCCGCAAGTGCAAGAAGGGATTCAGCAGCGCGCGCCTTGAGGATGCCACCACCCGCGTAGATGACAGGACGTTCTGCAGCGATGATCAGTTGCGCGGCATCCTTGATGAGCGCGGGATCGCCGTCGAGACGCGGTTTGTAACCGGCGAGGTCGACGGAATCGGGCCAGTACCAATCAAGCGCCGAGTTCGGGTTCGTGGGATCAACGAGGTCTTTCGGAATATCGATGAGCACGGGGCCGGGACGACCTGTGGTCGCGATGTGGAACGCCTCACGCACAATGCGCGGGATATCCGCCGCGTTCGTGACGAGTTCGTTGTGCTTCGTAACCGAACGTGTGATGCCGACCGTGTCGACTTCTTGAAACGCATCAGTTCCGATGCCTGCTGTTCCGACCTGACCGGTGATGACAACCATCGGCACAGAGTCCATGTAGGCATCGGCCAGCGGCGTGATGATGTTCGTTGCGGCCGGGCCGCTGGTGACCATAGCGACGCCAGGACGTCCAGTTGCGTGCGCATAGCCCTCGGCCATGTGGCCTGCACCCTGTTCGTGACGAACGAGAATGTGGCGAATTGGCGAATCGATGATCGGGTCGTAGACCGGAAGGATTGCTCCACCGGGCAGACCAAAGATCACATCGACGCCCTCGAGTTCGAGAGCCTTGATGAGTGCGGCACCACCGTTGGTTTTCATGGTTGTCCTCCCCGATGCCTTGGCATCAGCGGGATCGGGCCGGTTCGAACGGGCGGAACGTAAACGGCCTCCCGAGTGGGAGGCCGGGGGCGCACACGCGACGGACGAGGCCGGCGTGTGCTAGCGGAGTACTACGAGCGAGGTAAGGACCGTCGTGCTCACAGGTTGGTAAGTCTTGCCGCCCGGAGCCCCCAACGGCAACTCGGAGGTTTTCCCCCTATCAATCCATGGGGTCTGTCGTTACTCTCAACCTATGACGACACAAGGAAATCAGCCCGCCGGTTGGTACGACGACGGAAGTGGCCAGCAACGTTGGTGGGACGGTACCCAGTGGGGTGACTACGCCCCACCGGCCGTGGCGAGCGCCCCACCCGGCTCTCAGCCCAAATCCCGAGTCGCTGCGGGACTCCTCGGAATCCTCCTCGGGGGCTTCGGTGCTCATAACTTCTACCTCGGGTACACGAACAAGGCGATCCTGCAGCTTGTGCTGACGATCTTCACCTGTGGTCTCGCGTCGCTCTGGGGTCTGGTGGAGGGAATCCTCATCCTCACGAAGAACGAGAACTACCTCACTGACGCGAACGGTGTGCCACTCGTCGACTGAGCCGCCGATTACTTGTTCGCGTAACTCGGGCAGTTCGTCGTAACCCAGCCTTCGATGTTGTCCGACGCTGTTTGAAACTTGGCGTCGTCCATGCTTGCCGCAGCCTTGGTGAGCTTCTCCTGCGTTGCAGGGTCCGTCAGATTGTTCATGTCGACACCCTTCATTGCATCGGCGTAGCCCTTAAGCCCCGAAACCAGCGACTTCCAATCCTCGCGGATCGCGCTTGGAACCGTTGAGGTGAACGAATCAAGTGACGACACCATCGAGCTGAGGTCAACAGACGAACTGGACGCCGCCGATGACATCGACGATTCCAAGTTCGCCGAAAGCTCTTCGGTCTTGTTGAACAAATCCGCACAAGCACCGGAGTCGCCGCCCTCGGACTTCGCGGTCGTCGCAGAAGACGACTCTGAACCATTTGATGAATCGCCACTCTTGTCAGAAGAACTGCTGCACGCAGCGCCAGCCAACATGAGACCAGCCATTAGGAGTGCTGCAAAAGCCGCACGCTTTGTTGTTCTACGCATGTCATTCCCTCCCAGAGGGTTTGGAGATCTCCTCAGGGTACGGAAGAACTCGCGACAAACAATGGCGTGAACAGATCAGAGACTTTCGGCTCTCCGCGACTCAAGTAGCGCAGCGACCGCTTTGCCATCGGCTTGCCCCTTCGTTGCCTTCATGATCTTGCCGGTGAAGAAACCTTGCAATTTGCCGCGCTTCTTGTCGTCACCGGTGCAGAAGTCCGCCCATTCCTCGGGACTCTCAGCGATCAATCCGTCAACAATGCCTTCAAGTTCTGAGGAATCCATCGCTTCGAAGCCAAGTTCCGCAGCGATCACATCGGGAGCGCGACCAGAGGTGACCATCTCGGCCAAAACCGTCTTCGCCTGTGTCGCTGTGAGTTGCCCGCCAAGCTCCAAACTCACAAGTTGCGCAAAGGTTGCGGGGTTGAGATTGGTAGCGCCGTCGCCCGACAAATTGTGTTCAACATGTGTGAGCACGCGCTTGCCATCACCGCCAGCAGCAATTGCTGCCAGTGCGAGTTGGTCGAGATCTCTCTGCACGGCGATGACGACGGAAGTTTCGGTAACTGCAACACCGGCAAAAGATGCAAGCGCATCGCGCCTCGCTGCGGGAAGCGGCGGCATTGCGGCATCGATCGCTGCGATCCATTCGGCACTTGGCGCGAGCGGTACAAGATCAGGCTCTTGGAAGTAGCGGTAGTCCTCTGCTTCTTCCTTTGAACGACCCGCCCGGGTACGGCCAGCTCCTTCATCCCAATGGCGAGTTTCCTGCTTAATCCGTTCGCCGGTTTCGAGCAGATCCACCTGGCGTCGTGCTTCGTATTCGATAGCCCGACCAAGAGACCGCAGCGAGTTCAGGTTCTTCACTTCGCAACGGGTGCCGAGCGCAGTGTCGCCAACGCGTCGAACCGAAACGTTCGCGTCGACTCGGAGTGAACCTTCTTCCATTTTGGCGTCGGATGCGCCGGTGGTGAGAAGAATCGCGCGAAGTTCGTCGATGTAGGTCTTGGCTTGTTCTGGGTGACGAATATGCGGACGACCAACGATTTCAACCAAAGGAACACCTGCGCGGTTGTAGTCGACCAGCGAATAGTCGGCCCCGTGGATGCGGCCGCTTCCACCGGCGTGAGTGTTCTTTCCGGTGTCTTCTTCGATATGCGCGCGCTCGATACCGACGCGAGTGCCGTCAGGAAGATCGAGCCAACCGTCGACATTGATCGGTTGATCGAACTGACTCACCTGATAATCCTTGGGCATATCAGGGTAGAAGTAGTTCTTGCGAGCAAACACTGATGGTTCAACCTCGCAGTGCAGCGCTCGGCCCAGACGCATCGCCAACTCGACCACGTTGTGATTGAGCACCGGCAATGAGCCAGGGAGGCCGAGACACACCGGACACACATTGGTGTTCGGTTCGTCGCCAAACATGTTGGGACAACCACAGAACAACTTCGTTGCAGTTGCGAGCTCGCAGTGGACTTCGAGACCAACAACGATCTCCCACGACTCGCCGGTCGTTTCACTGACAACGATGAAGTGCTCGCCTTCGATCGGTTCGTGCGTGAGCGTCATGACCACACCTCATCAAGAGCAGGGGCAGCAGCTTCGAGAACTGCTGCGGCTCGGAACATCGTCGACTCGCCCAGCGCCGGTGCAAGCAATTGCACACCGACGGGCATGCCATCGGAACCGCCTCCAAATGGGACACTCATCGCAGGATGCCCAGCCAGATTCGTCGGAATTGTGCAGATATCGTTGAGATACATCGACAGCGGATCGGCGGTCTTATCGCCAAACTTGAACGCCGTCGTCGGAGAAGTTGGTGTGAGCAGCAAGTCGAAATCGGCGTAGGCCTTTTCGAAATCGCGCACAATGAGCGTGCGCACCTTCAGCGCCTTGCCGTAATACGCGTCGTAATAGCCCGCCGAAAGTGCATAGGTGCCGAGCATGATGCGGCGCTTCACCTCATCACCAAAACCGGCGGTGCGAGTAGCTGCGTTCATTTCGGCAGTAGTTGGGGCATCGACGCGCATGCCGTAACGAACGCCGTCGTAACGAGCAAGGTTGCTCGATGCTTCCGCAGGAGCGATGAGGTAGTACGCCGATAATCCGTAGGCCGCAGCTGGAACGGAAACTTCACCGATCTGTGCGCCGGCCGCAGCCAATGCATCAGCGGCCTGGCGAACGCGAGCGGCGACATCGGGGGCAATGCCTTCGCCCATGAGTTCGGTAACGAGCCCAACTCGAAGTCCGTCGACGCCCTGCCCGAGAGATTCGAGCAACGAAGGAACCGGCGCATCGATCGAGGTGGAATCGCGACCATCGTGTCCAGCGATTGCTTCCAACAGCAACGCTGAGTCAGCAACGGTGGTCGAGAACGGTCCAATCTGGTCGAGCGAGGACGCAAAGGCGATGAGTCCGTAGCGGCTCACCATCCCGTAGGTCGGCTTCACGCCAACAACACCGCACAACGCGGCGGGCTGGCGGATTGAGCCACCGGTGTCAGAACCCAGCGAAATCGGAGCAAAGCCCGCTGCCACTGCTGCAGCCGAGCCGCCCGAGGAACCGCCAGGAACGCGGCCGGTGTCGCGAGGATTGCGCGTCGGGCCGAATGCAGAATTCTCGGTCGAAGAACCCATCGCGAACTCATCAAGGTTGGTCTTACCGATCGACACTGCACCGGCAGCATTTACGCGCTGGACAACAGTGGCGTCGTAAGGGGGGCGCCATCCTTCAAGGATTCGGCTTGAACACGTGGTGGGAATACCCCGAGTGCACAAGTTGTCTTTGAGCGCGAGGGGAACACCAGCAAGTGCCCCTGGATCTTCACCGGCGGCGACTCGAGCATCGACTGCCGCTGCGGCAGCACGTGCTTCGTCGGCCATAACGAGATTGAACGCGTTGATCTCGCCATCTTGTGCGTCGATGCGGGCGAGGTGATCGTTCAGTACTTCAAGCGCCGAGAGCTGTCCCGAACGAACAGCTGCCGCGATTTCAAGAGCAGTAGAAGGAATCGTGCTCATTTCAGGGCTCCTCACCAAGGATGGCGGGCACCCGGAAACGGCGATCTTCAACCGAAGGCGCTTGAGACAGGACTTCTTCACGATCGACGCCTTCGACAACTACGTCATCGCGCAACACATTCACAAGAGGTAAGGGGTGCGCAGTCGGCGGAACCCCGTCGAGGTCGAGCGACGCGACATCTTCGGCGTGATCAAGCACCGCACCGAGTTGCTCGGTGTATCGCTCGAGTTCGGCTTCGGAGAGGTTGAGCCGAGCGAGATCGGCGACTTTGGCGACATTGTCGCGAGTGAGACGAGCGGACATGGACACGCATCGTAGATGCCGACCGGACCAACCCCTCCCGACATGGATAGGGTCGGCACCTCACGACAATTCTGTGGAGGACCCGTGGCGACCGCCTATCCATTCCTAAGCCCCGACTGGATGAATGCCGCAAGAGCGCTGCGCGACACCATGCCCCGACCAGAAACGGCTCCCCCGGTCGCCGTTCGTATGAATCTTGTGGTCACCGACAGCCCCTTCGATGCCGATGTGCACGGCCATATCGACACAAGCGATGGGGACGTCGTTATCGAAGATGGCCACCTTGAGGGCCCCGACCTCACGGTCACAGTCGACTACGAAACCGCTCGGGCCATCTTCATTGATCAAGATGCCGCTGCAGCAATGCAGGCATTCATGGGCGGTCGAATCAAGGTCGACGGAGATCTGACCAAGATGCTTGCGATGCAGGCTTCGGCCGCTGCTCCCGATCCAGAAGTTCAGGGAATCGCCGACGCTTTGCGCGCCATCACTGCCGACTAACCCTGGCAATCGGTTCGCTGGTCGAATCAGACGATTGCCAACGACTCTGTCGACTGCGGTTCTTCGTGACGCGTGCGTCGAACGAAAAACGCTGCGACAAGAGCCACTACCGCTGCAACAGCACCGACGTGATAGGCCGCGGCATAGGACGAGGTTCCGTTGCCGTTCGCTGCACTTACTGATTGCACAGTGAGAAGTATCTGCATGCCCGCGACAACGCCGATCTGACTCACAGTCTGCGCAGCAGCACTTGCAACACCGAGATCACGTTTGTCGACCGAGTTGGCAATGCTGGCAATCATCGCCGGGGCGCACGCGCCCATTCCGATTCCAGAAAGAACCAGCGCGCCTTCAATCAACCACAACCCTGAGTCGGCCGTAACCATCGCCAAACTCATCATTGAGGCGACCAACACGATGGAACCAAACATGCCGATCGTTCTCTCGCCGAACTTGATGACGAGGTAACCAGCGATTGGACCGCAGATCGAAAATGCAATCGGTCGAGCAATCGAAACCAAACCAGTCTTTGTCGTGCTGTAGCCAAGAACATCGTGAAGCAGTAACGGAGTCAGAATGAATCCACCCATGTAGGTGAAATTCGCAAAGAACTGATTAATCATCGGAAACGTGAAATTCCGGCGACGGAAATAGCGCATTGGCAATAGTGGGTGTTCTGTCTGGCTTTCGACGCGCGCAAACCACAGCAGCAACAACGGGCCACCAATAAACCCGAAAAGCACAAGTGGATGGGTCCATCCCATTTCAGGACCGCGATTCAACGCAACAAGAATGAATCCGACGCCAAAAGCAAGAAGTGCCGAACCGGCGATGTCGAATGGATGCCGATCGCCGCGACCTGAATGCGGAAGTACGAGGAAACCGATCACTACTGCAGCTATCGCAATGGGTGTTTGCAGAATGAAGATCCAACGCCAGCCAAATGCATCGACCAATGGCCCGCCGATCACAACACCGAACACTGGCGCACCGGCGCCGACGAGTGACCAATATCCGAGTGCCTGGGCCCGCCGTTCGGGTGGGAAGCTTCGATTAATCATCGATAACGCCGCAGGTCCTGCCGCCGCTCCGAGCGATGCACCGATCAATCGAGCAACGATCAGTGTGGGTGCACTCCACGCAACAACCGCAGCAGCCGAGAACACGGCCACACCAGAAATGCTGATGAGATAGACGCGCCGCGCGCCGTAACGGTCCGACATCTTTCCGCCGATAGGACCAAGCACCGCCATCGCCAAACTCGGTCCAGTGACCGCCCACGTCAAGATGCTCTTGGTCGAACCCAGATCAAAGGCGATTTCACCCAGCGAAACGGTAAGCACCGTGATCGTGAAACTCGCGGTGAACACGCCCAGCAATGACGCCGCAAGAATGATCCACGCTTTGCGCGGGCTGCGCTCAACATGTCCGGCAACACGCCGCTGCAGCATGAGACTCCAAGGCAGAACGACAACTTCGTCGCCACCCGACGGCTCTATGCCGAGTTCAAGTTCCTCTGCGTCATCGACGCCACCATGACCGAGACGGTCGTTCCCCTCGGGAACCTCGGGATGGTCGGTGGTCGTCACGAACGGCGATGGTACCGGCGGATGTGCAGAGAGCCGGTTACGGCGAGGTCACCAATGTGACGGCTGATCCGGCCTTCACCTGCGTTCCAACGACTGGGGTGGAACCGGTCACCGTCTTGGTCGGATTTCCAGCGACTCCGCTAACAGTGAGGCCCAACGCCGTGAGCTGTGCACTGGCATCAGCAATGGACTTGCCAACAATCGATGCAGGAATCGTGACGGGCTTCTTCCCCTTCGAAACTGTGACCGTGACCGTGCTCCCCTTGGCTGCGGTCTGTCCCGCCGCGGGCGAAGACGAAATCACAATGTTCTCGGGCACCGTGTCGGAGAACTCGTCCACCCGGGTGACTTTCAAACCAAGCGCTTCAAGTTGCGGCGCAACTTCGGCAATTGGCTTTCCTGCGATCGCAGGAATTGTTCGAGGCGTTGGGCCCGCGCTGACGACGAGACCAATCGCCGAGCCTTTCGGCATCTCCGGGGTAACCCCATCGGCGAGTGACAACACAATTCCCTTCGCAACCGTTTCATCAAACGCATCGGTGACGACACCAAGCTTGAGGCTCGCAGCCGTCAGAGCTGACGAAGCCTGATCGACCGTCTTCCCAGGCAGATCGGTTGGAACTGGAACCGGCGGCGGACCTAGCGACACCGTAAGAGTGACGGTCTTGCCTTCGGCAAGCGATGTGCCCGCAACTGGATCCTGAGAAATAACTGTATTGATCTCGATGGTTTCCGAATAGGTGCCATCTTCGACAACGTTGAATCCCTTCGATTCAAGTTCGGCGCGCGCCACCGGTGCAGACATCGACGCGTAATCAGCGAGAGTGTGAGTTGGTGTACGAAGGAGAAAGAACGCCGCCGCGCCCCCGACGACAACAAGCAATGCGATGAGAGCGGCGATCGATTTTGCCGATAGCCGTCGACGCGGCCCTTTGCCCGAACGCGCTGCATTCGCAACCGCGGCGCTCTCAGGGCGATCGATTGTTCGAGTGGCAGGTTGCGCGGCGAGAAACAATTCATTCGCGATCGTTGGATCGGCGAACGTCGGACCGCCTGCAGCCCCCGCTGGAGTTCCTCCGAGAATGACTTGTTCAGGAACGTAAATTGTCGTGGGTTCTCGCGGCTCAAGTTGATCGGGCTCAAGCGCAACCGTCCCGGCGAGACGAAATGGGGCAACGGGCCCGAGGTCGCCAGCGGCCATGAGCATCGTCGCGAATTCGGCTGCATCGGGACGGTCTGCAGGGTTGGGAACGCCTGCTGCACGCAACGCGGGAACAAGTGGTCCGAGCACATCGGGAACCGGAACATTCCGATCGACGCGCGCCATGAGTGTCCCCAGCGTCGTATCGGCAGTGAATGGGAGTTGGCCGGTGACTGATTCGATAATTACGAGACCAAGTGAATAGACATCACTGCGTCCGTCGAGCACTACGCCTTGAGCTTGCTCGGGCGAGGCATAGCGAGCGGTGCCCAACACCGCGCCGGCTGGTTCTGTCCATGCAGCTTCAGCAAGTGCGCGAGCCAGTCCAAAGTCGGCGATACGAAGGGTTCCTTCGTCATCGAAGAGGAGGTTGGCTGGCTTGATGTCGCGATGAACGAACCCTCGGCGATGGGCGTAGTCCAATGCCGTAGCAGTATCGACACCGACACTTCTGGCTTGGGCAAGATCAAGAAGATTCCCGGCGTCGAGCATCGCTCGCAAGGAACCACCATCGAGCAATTCGGTGACGAGATAGGGCACCTCGCCCTGCCCCCAGTCGTGCACCGCCATGATGTGACGGTGGTTCAGTGCGGCTGCTGAGCGAGCTTCTGCTTGGAAACGTTTCAGGAACGAAACATCGCTGGCGAGTGCATCATGAAGAACTTTGACCGCGACGCGACGACGAAGAACCACGTCATCGGCCAGGTAGACAGTCGCGGAGGCCCCGGTGCCGATGGGGGCCAGCAACCGGTAGCGCCCCCCGAGCACCTGACCGATGCGGTCGGCAGCACGGGCGTTGGACACGAGGCGAGGCTAGTTCTCTGCCTTGCCAATTTCGGTCACCCTCAGCAGGAACGTGACGGAAAATCGTCACACCCGAGACCCGCACGCGAGCCGCGAGCGGGCAGACTCTTTGCGTGACTACTTCCGATCCTGCGAATGACACCACGAACTCCGGCGCCGACACCACTGAGTCCGCCTCGCCACCAAACCGCCGGTTCAAGCCTCGCTACATCGCCTACCTCGCGTTGCTTGCGATCGCGGTGGTCTGCATCGTGCTTGCTGCTCGTCTCGGCACCTCTGACACCTCCCAACTCGATGGGGGTCGCATCCAACGCCTCATCCCAACCCCCGGAGCGAAGATTCTCCAGCAGGACATCATCGGAATTGATATGGCTCCGGGATACGAAGCGTCACTCGTGCTTAACGGAATTCCACTTCCGCTCGATCAGACCTACACCGTCCCACAGCTCAATCAAGTCACGTTCAAAGCCGGACCAGGCAAGGTCTATGAAACTCTTCCCGCAGGGGAGAACTGTTTGACGGCCACGTACTGGCAATCCGCGTTCGGTCCAAAAGTGAGTTCCGTCAGAAGCTGGTGCTTCACCGTCATCTGAACGACTTTTCTGTGACCACTAGTTGCGCGCACTCAAAGCGAGTGACCGCGTCGGACTCGGTATCAGCGTTCAGCGAGAAGTCGATCGAGTTCCTCAAACGCGCCGGAATGGTCGTCTTCAACGAGGATCGCATGCATCCCCGCTGCGCGTGCAGCGACAATGTTTCCGGGCGCATCGTCAAGGAACACTGAATTCTGCGGGGCAACTCCAAGTTGCTCAAGTGTCATCTCATAAATTCGGAGGTTGGGTTTACGAATACCAACTGCCGATGAATCGACGATGACCTCAAACAATTCGTCAACAGGGATCATGGCGCGCCATCCATCGGAAAATTCCTTGATGTTGTTCGTAATCAAAGCAGTGCGGTATCCGCTTGCACGCAACGCCAGGCCCTTTTCAACAACATCGCTTCGGGCTCCCGATTCGCCACCAAGCGCGCCGAACATTTCCTTAAGGTCGATTTCGAGACCCATCTCGGCACCGACTGCCTTGATCTGTTCAGCGGCCGCTTCAAGTGCAATCTCGCCTCGTTCAAGTTGGTGCCACGGGTGATCGGTGTCTTGGTCGTAGGGACCGAAGACCGCACGAAGACCAAGTTCGGGATCGAGGCCGCGTTCGATATGCCACGCGTGCAACCCGCTAAAGGGCGAGGAGGTGAACACGCCACCGAAATCAAATACCACTGCTTCGATTGTCATGAATCCCCCTGAGTGCGAACTGAAGACGGCAAGGTACCGGTTTCGAGGAGTTCGAGAAAACCGGACTCGTCCAGAATCGGAACTCCAAGCTCCTCAGCCTTTGTGACTTTTGAAGCGCCTGGACCAGCCCCGATCACCACCGCAGTGGTTTTCTTCGAGACACTCCCCGGAGATTTCCCGCCTCGCCCTTTGATTGCTGCCTCTGCTTCGTCGCGGGTGAATCCGTCCAATGTTCCTGTCACCACAACGATCAAGCCTTCGAGCGTCTGCGGAAGTCCAGAAGCTTCAGGGCCCTGCAGATTCACCCCAGCAGCGCGAAGTTTTGCGATGACCACTCGGTTCGTTGGGTCAGCGAACCACTGATGCACGGATGCAGCGATAATCGACCCGAGTCCTTCGACGCCTGCGATCTCAACTTCTGATGCCGCTTCGATGCGATCGAGATGACCGAAATGTTCGGCGAGTGCGACGGAACCGGCTCCGCCCAGAT
>JBIIGP010000017.1:0-14795 GCA_044236415.1 Acidimicrobiales bacterium
ACTCGCACCGACAGCGTTCGAGTCGGAGAACCGGGTTGCGTTGCGTTCGCTGGTGTTGGACGAGACTCGTCAACAAACGTGAACGATGAGATTCCCACCGGGAACACGGTTCCGACACGACGGTCGCTCGATGCCTTGTTCGAGTCCGATGACGAACGTGAACACGCAGTGACAGAGAGGAGCGCCAGCGCGAAAACGGCCAGAACAGCCCCAGGCTGCTTAGAAAGAGTGAGAAAGCGATGCACGGGCTGACTTTAGGACCCAAGTTCGGACAACAATGGGTCAATGACTGTTTCGGGTCTCGGGTACGCAGCAGCAGTTGCACTTGCCGCAATCTTTGCGATTGCCGCAGTCGCGAAGCTTCGCGATGTCTCTGCGACCGAACGTGACTTTGTCGGACTCGGACTTCCCCGAGCATCGTTCTTCGCTCGGTTCGTACCACTCGCCGAACTCTCAATCGTCGCGTTGCTCCTCATCGTCCCTCCGGCAGGGGCGCTCGCAGCACTTGTTTCGCTTGCGTTCTTCACCACATTTCTGATCGGCCGTCTCCGCGCTGGCGTGCGCGCGCCGTGCGCGTGTTTTGGTTCTTCCCGAGCCCGACCCATTTCCGCTCGCGATGTCATACGCAACCTGCTGCTCATGGCACTCGCTCTGGTCTGTCTTGCGACCGATCGACCCACGGCGATCACCCTGCTTGATGCCCTTGCGGTTGTCGCAGTCATCGCCGTTGCAGGCGGCGCACTGCATCTGGCCGGTAGGGTCCGATCACAATGACCGACCCATGGGGCAACCCCCTTTCTCCCGATGACCAGCGACCGGTCAACCCGCAGCCCGAGGATTACCCCCCGGACTTCGCCCCCAACCCCGCGTGGCCAGGTGCCCAAACACCCGACACCCCCGCTTCTTCGGTTGCACCCCATCCTCCGCCGATGCCCGCTCCGGGCGGAAGCCCCGCATCGCCACCGGCGTGGCCTGGCACTCCCCCTCCCCCGCAACCGGCCTGGCAAGGACCGAAGTTCTCGGGCATGGCGATTGCATCGATGGTGTGCGGAATCCTTTCAATTACCTGCACAGGCTTTCTCGGCATCATTCTTGGCCCGACCGCACTTGGCCTTGGCCTTTCTGGCCGGAAGGCCATTGCCGGCTCGAATGGCTGGAAGAAGGGTGACGGCATGGCCACCGCCGGCATCGTCACTGGCGTCATCGGCATCATTTTCTCCATCGTGTATCTGATCTTCTTGTTCAAGAACCCGAACTTCATTACTGACTTTGTGGACAACCTCACGACCACAACCACCACGGGCGAAAAACTTCAGGGCGCCTGAGCCGTAGACTCGGCGTGTTTCGCTGAGCATCGGAAAGGCTCCCCCTCATGGCTGTTGCTGCCAATACCCCCATCGAACTGATCAACGGTGTCTACGGCCGTCTTGCCGAGAACGTTGCCATCGGTCGCGAGCGCCTTGGGCGCCCACTCACCTTCGCCGAGAAGGTGCTGATCAATCACCTTCGCGACCCGCGCAACCAAGAGCTTGAGCGTGGCCGCAGCTACGCCGACCTCGATCCCGATCGCGTCGCGATGCAGGACGCAACCGCTCAGATGGCGTTGCTTCAGTTCATGACTGCAGGTCTCCCCGAAGCAGCCGTGCCGTCAACCGTTCACTGCGACCATCTCATCCAGGCCAAGAGCAACGCGCGCATCGACCTCGCAACGGCCAACGATGTCAATGCCGAGGTGTATGACTTCCTCGAGTCCGTGTCGGCCAAGTACGGCATCGGTTTCTGGAAGCCGGGATCCGGCATCATCCATCAGGTCGTGCTTGAGCAGTACGCCTTCCCGGGCGGAATGATGATCGGCACCGACAGCCACACACCCAACGCAGGTGGCCTTGGCATGGTCGCTATTGGTGTTGGTGGCGCCGACGCTGTCGACGTCATGACCGGCTATCCATTCAACGTTCGTTGGCCAAAGCTCATCGGCGTCAAGCTCACCGGCACGCTTGCTGGTTGGTCTGCGCCGAAGGACATCATCCTTGAGGTCGCTCGCATCCTCACCGTGAAGGGTGGCACCGGCGCCATCGTCGAGTACTTCGGTCCTGGTGCCGAATCCATCTCGTGCACCGGCAAGGCCACCATTTGCAACATGGGTGCAGAAATTGGCGCAACTACTTCGTTGTTCGCCTACGACCCAGCGATGTCGCGTTACCTCGCTTCGACCGGCCGTTCCGATGTTGCCGCTGCAGCCGATGCGGTTGCAGGCGATCTTCGTGCTGACGATGAAGTTCTCGCCGATCCCGCTTCGTACTTCGACGAGGTCATCGAGATCGACCTTTCCTCGCTCAAGCCACTTATCAACGGCCCGCACACTCCTGATCGTGCCCGCAAGGTCAGCGAACTCGGCGCTGAAGCAAAGGCCGAAGGTTGGCCGATGGAGATTTCTTCAGCTCTCATTGGTTCGTGCACGAACTCTTCGTATGAAGACATCAGTCGCGCTGCTGCCATTGCTCGGTTCGCACACCAGAACGGACTCAGCACCAAGACTCCGCTCCTCGTGACCCCCGGTTCGGAACAGGTGCGCGCCACCATCGAACGCGACGGCCTTCTTGCCGACCTCGAACAAATCGGTGCAACCGTTCTTGCGAACGCTTGCGGTCCGTGCATCGGTCAGTGGTCGCGTAGCGATGTTGAAGAAGGAACCGAAAACATCATCATCACGTCCTACAACCGAAACTTCCCGAAGCGCAACGATGGCCTTGCTTCCACGCTTGCCTTCGTAACGTCACCGGAAACAGTCGTGGCTATGGCTCTTTCTGGTCGCGTGGACTTCGACCCCACCACCGACTCGCTCACCAACGCAGCCGGCGAACAGGTCACCATTCCGGTTCCTGTCGGTGTTGAACTTCCGCCAAAGGGCTTTACCGCTGGCGAAAACACCTTCATTGCTCCCCCCGCCGATTCCTCAAAGGTTGTCGTGAAGGTGTCGCCCACCTCAGACCGCTTGCAACTTCTTGAACCGTTCGACAAGTGGGACGGCAACGATTTCCTCAACCTTCCAATCCTCATGAAGGCCAAGGGCAAGTGCACCACCGATCACATTTCTGCTGCAGGACCGTGGCTCAAGTACCGCGGCCACCTCGAGAACATTTCGGGCAACATGTTCATCGGTGCCGTCAATGCCTTCACCGATGAAGTTGGCCAGGGCAAGGACCAACTTGATGGCACCACGAAGTCGTTCCCCGATATCGGCAAGAGCTACCACGCTGCAGGCCAAGGTTGGATCGCCATCGGCGACGAGAACTACGGCGAAGGTTCATCGCGTGAACACGCAGCAATGGAACCGCGATTCCGCGGCGCCAAGGTCGTTCTCACTCGCTCGTTCGCTCGCATCCACGAAACGAACTTGAAGAAGCAGGGCGTCCTTCCGCTCGTCTTTGCCGATCCGAAGGTCTACGACCTCATCGAACAGGACGACCGCATCAACGTGCTCGGACTCGCCAATCTCACACCCGATGTTCCAGTCAAGTGTCAGATTGTGAAGCCCGATGGCACCACCATCGACTTCGAAGGCATCCAGACAATGAACGACGAGCAGATCGGTTGGTTCAAAGCCGGCGGCGCGCTCAACATCATTCGTCAACGCCAAGGCGTCTGAACGATCAGCAGTTCAGAACTCTAAAATTTCAGAGAGTTATCGACGGGGCAGTCCGAGAATCTCGGCTGCCTCGTCGCATGTTGCGACTGCAACACCCATGCGTTCGCACACTTCGGCCGCATTGCGCGTGAGTTCAGCATTCGTAGGTTGACGGTCGCCGCCGTAGAACTCAAGGCCAACATGAAGATGGCCTCCGCGTTCGATTGCGTACTCGGCTAGCCCGCTCTCAATCGGATCGCCACCGACAACCGACAATGCCCACGGCACCGGACAGTCGCCGAGCATCTCGAGGTACGCATCGAGTGCGAGTTTCGTTGGAGGTAAACCAAATGGTGCACCGAGGTAGCCGCGTTCTTCAGACAAGTAGAACTTGATCATCGATCCAGCAGGAAGTTTGCCCGCCTTCCAATACAGCATCGTCGTGCGCATGAACGCAGGCTCATAAATCGCAAGACTCGGGCCGACGCGATCGGTAGCGGCCTGTTCCATCTGCACGCGAATCGAGTCGAAACTGTTTGAGTACACGATGCCCGCAGTCGGAAGACCATCAGCATCAAGACCGCCAAGGTTTGTTGAACCTGGATCGCACAAACTCACTTTCATGAGTCCAGTTTCCGCGAGCAGATGCAAATGTTCGAAGTTCAACCCGTTCGGGCCGTAGTTCGCGGTTGGATACAAAAGCGCGTCGGGGCGTTCAGCAAACACCGGCATCCAACCAGCGAGGTAATCGTCGGCAACTGCCTGCGGATCGCCAAAGACTGAGCCATGGTTATGAATGATCGATGCACCAGCGGCCAAGGTCTCGAGAGTGTCGGTTGCGAGCTCTTCATGCGAACGAGGAACGTTCGGATTGTGTTCCTTCGTGCGATTGCCGTTGATGGCAGTTTCGATGATGACTGGTCCGCGGTTCATGGCCGCGAACAGTAGGTCGAAAACGACCGAAGCCGACCCTTTGGGTCGGCTTCGGAGCGAGGTGGAAACCGGGGGGACAGTCTCGACACCTTCTACGAACTCAGCAGAGGGGGATCCGCTTTCATGAGTTCGACACTTGCTGAGCAAAGTGTGCCCGTAGGTTACCGATCTGTCCAACAGTTAAAGGTGATCTATGCCATCATTATTTGTGATGGATCTCCGCCAGCTCGCCACCCTCCTCGCCGTTGTCGATAACGGCGGGTTTACGGCGGCCTCACGATCGCTCCACACGGTGCAATCCAACGTTTCGGCCCATATCTCTCGGCTCGAGAAGGAACTCGGGGCAACGCTCATCGACCGAGCCACAGGGCTCCCCACAGCCGAGGGACAGGTCGTCGTCGAACGGGCCCGCCGCATTCAGGCCGAACTCTCGGCCCTCACTGCCGATGTCCACTCGGTGAGGTCCGAAATCAGCGGCACGGCCCGCATTGGGATCATCGGCACGACGGCTCGGTGGCTGGCGCCTGCGTTGATCGACGCGATGTCGGCCCATCACCCACTCGTGCGGGTCGAGGTTCACGACGCCACCACGGCATCACTTCTACTCAAACTCAATTCCGGCGCCGTGGACTTGGCTGTTCTCACAACGCCCACGAATGACCCAGAGGTCGTAGCCACGGCATTGTTCACCGAAGACCGCATCCTGGCCACCACTGCCGGGCATTCCCTTTTCGGAAAAACTCGCATCACGCTCGCCGACCTCGACGGCATCGAACTCATTGTCGAGCCGCCCGGCCGCCCTTTCCGAGAACAACTCGACGCGCTCTTCGCAGAACGTGATTACACGCTGGCGGTGAAAGCCGAGGTCGATGGCACCCGTCTCATGGCCTCGCTCGCCTTCGAAGGGTTTGGCGCCGCGATTCTGCCGGCCAGTGCCGTGTCGGCCCGATCCGACCTCGGCTGGCATACCGCTCCGGTCGAAGGGCTACCCGGCCGGGCCGTCGGGCTCGCGACCCGTCGGCAGGCGTTACTCTCAGCACCAGCACGAGCACTTGCCGATGTCCTCCGAGATGTCGTGAGTTCCCGTGGTGAACGCCAGCCCGGCATTCACCCAGCTTCGCCTCAGCGCCTTTCCCCCGATTGATGACTCCTCCCTCCGCCTCCAACTCCAACGGCGGAAGGTTCGCGTCCAACACCGGCCGCGCGGTGCAACTGCGGGCCAAGGTCCCCGGCGTGGTTCACGCCGACATCGACATTCTCGACACGATGAGCGGTCCACGCCGCATTGTTCGAGTGCGCATCGGTGGCGACGCGAACGAAGACGGAAAAGGT
This sequence comes from Acidimicrobiales bacterium, assembly GCA_044236415.1. Taxonomy (GTDB): domain Bacteria; phylum Actinomycetota; class Acidimicrobiia; order Acidimicrobiales; family Acidimicrobilacustridaceae; genus Acidimicrobilacustris. The sequence continues at coordinate 5,894 of JBIIGP010000017.1, forward strand.
GGCGCGCTCTCTCCACGCGACGGCGAAAGCATCGCGAACGCAGCGCATGTCGCACTCGCGGAACGGCTTCCCGTTGTCGTTGAACTTTCCTCGACTGGCGCCGACATCAGCGAAGGACTCGCAGCACTGCATGGTTGGGGCCAAGCCGCCAAAGCCCTCAGTTCATGTTCGGGAATTGTCCCCACGGTGATGGCAGTTTCCGGTCCTGCGGTTTCGGGTCCTGCGCTTCTTCTTGGTTTGGCCGATCACGTTGTCATGACCGAAGACGCCTACGCATTTGTAAGTGGCCCACATATGGTTCGCCAATTCACCGGCGTCCCCATCGACAAGATGGATCTCGGCGGTGCCGGTGCCCATAGTCGCAACACTGGCGTTGCCTCCGCGGTCGTGGCTGACGCCGATGCCGCGATGGAATGGGTGACAAACCTCTTCGATTACTTGCCCGGCCACAACGACGAACTTTCGCCCCGACTCCCGAGCGACGATCCCGTTGATCGACCCACGCCGGAAGCCGGCGAAATCATTCCCGCAACACCAACGGGTTCCTATGACGTTCGTACCGTGATTCGAGCGATCGCCGATGACGGCGAGCTGTTTGAACTGCGAGCCGCATGGGCCGCCAATCTCGTGACCGCCTTTGCATCGATCGCGGGTCGACCAGTCGGATTCGTCGCAAACCAACCATGTGCACTTGCTGGAACGCTTGACATTCCCGCTTCACAAAAGGGCGCACGCTTTGTTGCGTTCTGCGATGCGTTCAACATCCCGCTGATCACGCTCGTCGATACACCCGGCTTTTACCCGGGCAAAGACCTCGAATGGCGAGGGATGATTCGCCACGGTGCACAAATGGCCTTCGCCTACGCCCGAGCCACCGTTCCTCGCATCAACGTGACCCTGCGCAAGAGCTACGGCGGTGCGTACATCGTGATGGACTCCAAGCGCATGGGCAACGACCTCGCGCTGGCCTGGCCATCGGCCGAAATCGCAGTCATGGGTGCCAAAGGTGCGGTCGAGATCCTCAATCGCGGCATTGCCGATGAAGATCGCCAGGCCCTCGAAGATGCCTACGAGGAACGACTCCTCAACCCCTACATCGCGGCCGATCGCGGCTTTATCGACGCGGTGATTGACCCGGCCGAGACCCGCACCGAGGTCGCTGCTGCCCTCGTTGCACTCGAGGACAAACGCGAGCGGATCCAACCCCGCTCACACGACAACACCCCCCTGTAACCACACGGATCCGATTCCGCATTGGTCGTCGGGTGTTGTTTACGAACCGTTCACGCCCGACCGAACGAACGCCTCGCTGGGGCCACTAGGCTGCGACTGCAGGGGATCCCAACGACAACGATGTACAGGAGTTCGACGAGTGGCCGAGAGTGTGACCATCACCGATAACCGCACCGGAGAGTCGGTCGAAGTTCCGATCGTCAACGGTGGCGTCGATTCCGCGGCATGGTCGAAACTCATGCCGGGCACCTGGTTCTACGATCCCTCCTTCTCCACCACTGCTGCAGCCGAGAGTTCCATCACCGAACTCGATGGTGGCGCAGGCATCCTCCGCTATCGCGGGTACCCCATCGAGCAGTTGGCCGAACAGTCGACCTACCTCGAAGTTGCCTATCTGCTCCTCAACGGTGAACTCCCCACCGAAACGCAGATGGCCGATTGGTCTCACGAGATCACCTACCACACGTTCATTCACGAAAACGTGCGCAAGCGTTTCATGGAGGGCTTCCACCACGACGCTCACCCCATGGGCATCCTGGTTTCCACCCTTGCTGCGCTTTCCACCTTCTACCCCGACGCGAAGGACATCTTCGACCTCGAAAGTCGTCAGAAGCAGATCATTCGCCTGATTGCCAAGATGCCGACCATCGCCGCTGGCGCACACCGTCACAGCGTCGGCATGCCGTTCGTCTACCCAGACAACAGCCTCGACTTCACCTCGAACTTCCTTTCGATGATGTGGCGAGTCGCCGAGCCGAACTATGAACCCAACCCGGTTCTGGCCAAGGCCCTCGACGTTCTTTTCATCCTGCATGCCGACCACGAGCAGAACTGCTCCACCACGGCCATGCGTGTTGTTGGCTCTTCGCACGCCGACCCGTATTCATCAGCTGCCGCTGCTGCTGCCGCTCTTTATGGCCCTCGCCATGGTGGCGCGAACGAAGCCGTGCTTCGCATGCTCAACACCATCGGCACGCTCGACAACGTCGACGCCTACGTGAAAGACGTTCGCGAAGGCAAGATGGTCCTGCAGGGCTTTGGTCACCGCGTGTACAAGAACTACGACCCTCGGGCCAAGATCATCAAGAAGATCGCCTACGACGTGTTCGAGGTCACCGGCAAGAACGAACTTCTCGACATCGCTCTCAAGCTCGAAGAAACCGCGCTCGCCGATGACTACTTCGTGAGCCGCAAGCTCTACCCGAACGTCGACTTCTACTCGGGCCTGATCTATCAGGCGATGGGATTCCCGATCGAGATGTACACCGTGCTCTTCGCTATCCCCCGCATGGCCGGTTGGCTTGCACACTGGAGCGAAATGCTCGATCAGAACTCACGTATCGCTCGCCCCCGTCAGCTCTACACAGGCTCCGGCGTCCGCGACTACGTGCCTATCGCCCAGCGCTAAGCATCCAGCACTGAGTCCCAACTTCTGATCAAACGTCGATCAGAATCTTGCCGACATTCGCGTTGGTTTCCATGTACGCGTGCGCATCGGCAATTGCTGACAGCGAATAGCGCGAATCGATCACAGGCTTCGCGACGCCAGCATCGAACAGCGGCAGGATCTCCGCAGCGAATCGCTGCGTGATTGCAATCTTTTCGGCGAGAGGCCGAGCCCGAAGCACCGTGCCGATGAGGCTGGCGCGTTTGGGCAACATCATTCCGATATTCACCTCGGTGCGCCCAGCGCCCATGGTGCCAACCTGCACAATGCGACCACCAACGCGCACCGTAGCAATGTTCTTATTGACGTAATCGCCTCCGATGACGTCGAGCACAACATCGACACCCGCGCCATCCGTGAATGACGCGCATTCAGCAACGAAGTCCAGCGTCGCATAATCAACTGCGAGATCAGCACCGAGTTCGCGACATGCAGCAAGTTTTCCGGACGAGGCGGTAACGATCACGCGTGCACCAATCGCCTTACAAATCTGAATCGCTGCAGTACCCACGCCGGAAGCGCCCGCATGAACGAGCGCGGTTCGGCCAGCGGTGAGTCCACCCTGCACAACGAGTGCATCGAATGCCGTGATCCAAACCTCGGGGATTGCCGCAGCATCTTCGACCGAAACCGTGGTCGGAACATGCATGAGCTGGTGTTCGTGGATGACAAGTTGTTCGGCGTAGGAACCTCCACCGACGATTCCCATCACCTCTTCGCCAACAGCCCACGACGTGACTCGCTCACCGAGTGCGGTGACTCGACCAGAGAACTCCATACCCGGAATCTCGGGTGCGGGCGGAGTGAACCCGGCCAAGGGCGGACTGGGATACAACCCGCGGCGTTGCAAGAGGTCAGCACGATTGAGTGCTGTCGCCACAATGTCGATGAGCACTTCCTCGGGGCCAGGAACGGGATCGACCACGTCGATCAACTGCAAGACATCAAGTTCGCCATAGCCATTTAGAACGACAGCTTTCATCTCCGCAGCCTACGCTCGTGCCATGACGACGGACACAACACACTTCCGCACCTGCCCGCTGTGCGAAGCAACCTGCGGTCTTGAGTTAACCGTGCGCGAAGGCACCGTCGTTCGTATTCGTGGCGATCGCGACAACGCGTTCTCCAAAGGTTTCATCTGCCCGAAGGGATCGGTCCTGCACAAGTTGCACGCCGATCCCGATCGCCTGCGCGCGCCGATTGTCCGTCGCGGCAATGACCCCGAAACCGCAACCTGGGAACAGGTTTCGTGGGACGACGCGTTTGCAATCATCGCTGAAGGAATTCAGGGCGTCATCGACCGTCACGGCCGTCACGCAGTTGGTGCCTATTTCGGAAATCCCAGCGTGCACTCGCTCGGCACCGTGATTTTCAACCGAGTCCTCATCCAAGCAATGGCGAGTCCGCAGATCTATTCGGCCTCAACCGTCGATCAGATGCCGAAGCATGTTTCCAGCGGTCTTCTGTTCGGCAATCCGATCCTCATTGCGGTTCCCGATATTGATCGCACCGATCACCTTCTGATTCTTGGGGCCAACCCCTACGAATCGAATGGTTCGCTCGCAACCGCTCCCGATTGGCCCGGCCGCTTACAGGCCATTCGCGAACGAGGCGGCAAGGTCGTCGTCGTTGATCCTCGGCATACCAAAACCGCGGCGAATGCCGACGAGTGGCATTCGATTCGTCCCGGCGGCGACGCGCTGCTGCTGTGCGCGATGTTGCATGTGTTGTTCGCCGAAGACCTCATTGATGCCGGCCGCGGCCCAGCAATGACCAGCGGCCTGCGCGACATCGCCGACGCCGTCGAACCATTTGCTCCTTCCGTTGTCGCCGACCGCATCGGCATCGACGCCGACACGATTGCGCGCATGGCCCGCGAACTTGCTGCCGCGCCTACTGCAGTTGTCTACGGGCGTATCGGCACACAAACCGTCGGTTTCGGAACACTCGCGGCGTGGGCTGTCGACGCTCTCAACCTGGTCACCGGAAATCTCGATTCACCCGGTGGGGCAATGTTCCCGCTTACGCCGCATGAAAGTGGCCGCGGCAAGGGTCGTGGTCGCGGTTTCCGCATCGGACGGCGCCATAGCCGGGTACGCGGGTATCCCGAAGTGCGAAGCGAGTACCCCGTGGCTGGCCTTGCCGAAGAGATCACGACACCTGGCGATGGACAGATCCGAGCAATGGTCACCGTTGGCGGTAACCCTGTGCTTTCGACACCGCATTCTGCTGCTCTCGATACTGCACTGCGCGAGCTCGAATTCATGGTGAGCGTCGATCCGTATCTCAACGAAACCACACGCCATGCGAACGTGATCCTTCCGCCACCCACTGCGCTTGAGCGCAGCGAATACCAAATGGCGTTCATCGGATTAGCCGTGCGCAACTTTGCCCAATGGGCACCGCCAATGTTCGACAGCGACTGCTTACAAGAACACGAGATCATCGGACGCCTCGCACTCATTTTCACTGGTCCCGACGCGGGCACAGATCCCACCGTCCTCGACACAATGCTGCTCGATGGCGCGCTTCAGGCTGCGATCGACGGAACTAACTCCCCGATCGCCGGTCGGTCCATCGACGAGTTGCGAGCACTCGTCCAGTCAGACCCGTCGCGCACCGGCGTCGATCAAATTCTCGACGTGATGATTCGAACGGGTTCGCGAGGCGATTGGTTTGGCGCTGTTCCCGACGGCCTTTCGCTTGACGTCTTCGAAGCCAACCCCCACGGCATTGATTTGGGTGCGCTTGAAGCACGTCTGCCCGAAGCGCTGCGCACCGAATCAGGCACGATCGAACTCGCGCCGCAGATCATCATCGACGAACTCGCCCGCTTGGCCACCACACTCGATGAGCCTGTCGACACCAATGGCCTTGTGCTCATTAGCCGCCGACATTTGCAATCGAATAACTCGTGGATGCATAACGTCGAAGCGCTTGTGAAGGGCAAAGTGCGCTGCACACTTCTCGTACACCCCACCGATGCAACACGACTTTCACTCACCGATGGTTCTGATGCTGTCATTGCCTCGCGAGTCGGTTCGGTGACGGCGCCAGTCGAGGTCACCGAAGAAGTTCCGGTCGGCGTCGTAAGCCTTCCTCACGGTTGGGGCCATGACATGGCCGGCACACGGTCACAGGTCGCTTCGAAGCGACCAGGTGTGAACTCGAATCTCCTGACTGACCCCGAGCTTCTTGATCCGTTGTCGGGCAATGCCGTACTGAATGGCATTCCCGTCACCGTTGTTCCCGCCTGACCGGTTAGGCCAGCGGAGTTTCTAGCGCCGGTGGATGCACGGCGTTCACTTCCGCCTCCGCCTCTGCTCGAAGTGCCCGAGTCACGGACAAGAACACGACGCCCCACAGCAGGCTTCCACCGCCAATGATCGCGATCGTTACCGAAACTCCGACGAGTCCGCTCATTGCGCCAGCAAAGAGCAGCGAGAGGCTCATGGCCAGCGTCACCAATGATGCATCGACCGCGAAGATTCGGCCTCTGAGTTCATCGGGCGTGAGCACCTGCAATCCATAGGTCGTGAGCGCCCACTGCGCACCTCCACCCATATGGGCAACCGTGACACCAAGAACGGCGAGAAACAGATACGGAGCAAACGCGACGCCGAGATACATCACTCCGTAACCAATGGCCGCAAACCCGCTGGCAAGAAGTACACCGTGAATCCCTCGCCTCACCAAGCGAATAATCAAGAGCGGTCCAAGCACAACGCCGATCCCTCGACCAGCGAGCAAAAGCCCGATCGCGCCGTCGCTGCCGCCGAACTTCACTGTTGCCAGCACCGCCAACATGCCGACGACACCGGCGCCAAAACCAAACCCGATATGAGAACCAATGAGCGCCATGATCGCGGGATGGCGACGAGCATGGGCAAGCACCTCACGCGTATCGCGCAATGGATGCATGCGCTCGGTACGAACTTTTTGGGGTCCATCAGCCTGAAGCGATTCACGGATCGTCACGATGAGCAGCGCAGCAACGACAAAGCTTGCAGCATTAGCGAGAAACGCAGCATCACGCCCGAAGGCAACCGTGAACAGAGCGCCCAGCCCTGCCCCGATCGCGAGCATCGCTCCCCAGGTTGCACCCATCATCGAAGTTGCGGTGGCGAGATCTTCTTCTTCGACAATGTTCGGTATACCGGCTTGTGCTGCGGGACCGAAGAACGAACCCAGCGCCGTCACACCGCCCTGCGCTACGAACACAATCCATGGCATTCCGTGTCCCGCCAACAAGAAAAGGAGTGCAGCGGCAGCTTGTGCTGATGACGCAAGGATCAGCACCTTGCGACGATCGAAACGGTCGGCCACTGGCCCCGCAATCGGACCCATCACAAACGTGGGCAAGGTTTGCGCGACCCAGAAGGCAGACGCGAGAAAATCCGAGCCAGTTGCGTCGAGCAATAGGCCAATCGCCGCCACAGCAGCGAACCAGTCACCGCCGTAGCTGATCACCTGAGCGGTGAACAGTTTTCGAAATGCGCGATTACGTCGAAGCAGCGACCACATCAGTGGTCAGGCCGGATTCCAACCGTCGACCATGCCCGTGAGTCCGGTGGGCTCGTGTGGGCCGAAGGACAACTGCTCAAGCACGCCGACACCGACGCGATCACCCATACGCACTTTGCACAGTGTCTGAATATGGATGCACGAAGGATCCTGCGGGTTGAATTCATCCAGCGGAATTGATTCGCTTCCGACTTCAAGTGGTCCGTGCAGAGAACCATGCGACCAATGTGGGTGCATGTAGCCAATGCCGCGCATGCGGAAGGTGTACATCGGCTCGAATTCGATGCGATCAACCGTGCCATCGGAGTGGCTGACTTCAATGGCGGCCGATTCCATTTCGCGCCGGCCTTTTTGCCACTGAAGTTCGTAGCGAATATTGCTCACTTCTTCGGGCTCGACGATGTCGGCGCCCCACGTAGGAGCGTCGGGCGATTCAAGAATCGGAACAACAAGCGCTGATTCCATCCACCGGGTTCCGTCGGCCCGTTCGAACATTGCAAGATGCGTGCACATATCGTCGAAGTGCAATGGGGCCCAGAGCCAGAAGATCTGCATTTCGCCGGGGGCAAAGTTTGTTGGCGTTTGCACACCCACACCGCGCACACCCCATGAACGATCACGAACGCCGAAGGTTGATTCAGCCTTCACGTCGATGATCTGACCCTTGACGTTGATCGTGCCTTCCCACGTACCCCACTGCGTCAGGCGCGTGTAGTCCATGATCTTGACGTTGTTGCGCACGATCGTTTGCTTGGGCTCTTCAATGACTGCGGTACGAGCACGGAACAACAAGTCGCAAGAGATGTCTTCATCGTTTGGAGCAACGGTGAAGCGGATTTCCTTTAATGGCTCAGGCACTGAAATGGAGATCGGACCGATCGTTGTTTCTCGGCCGATCGGCATTGCCCCTGAGGCGAAGATCGAATGCTCGATGCCATCGACGACAACGCTGAATGCGGCATCGATCACACCACGGTTCGGGTAGTGCCCCATGGCGCCACCGATGAAGAACGCACCGTCACGATCGCAACCGTTAAAGAAGTAGCGGTCGTAATGGTTGGGATCAGCACTGACGGTCTGGACGATTGGGTCGCCCGTTTGATGGATCGGGAAATCATCGAACGGCGTAATCATGGTGCTGCCCCCTGAGGTTGGTTCTTCTGCGACAACGGCCGCCCACAGGCGGCCGGAGTGCTTGAGAGTGGACCCGACTGGACTCGAACCAGCGACCCCTTCCGTGTCGAGGAAGTGCTCTAGCCAACTGAGCTACGGGTCCTTACAAGGCCCCGAACCCTAGCAGCACCTTGACCCCAATCTTCCAAGCCAGAAGCCTACGATGACCATCCCATGTCCTCCCAGCGGCCTACAAGGCGATCCCGTGCCGCCATCGCTGCACTCGCAGGAGTGGCAACTGTGACTGCTGGGGCGGTGTTCATTACCTCTCGCACCGATTCGTTCTTCGGCGGCCCCGAGTCGGCCAACTCACTCGAAACCGTCACCACCACCACCGAAGCCGAAACGACGACACTCCCGCCCACCACGCTCGCACCCACAACCACTCTGCCGCCGACAACCACGACAACGAAGGCATGGCCAAAAGGGCCCGTGCTCACGATTCCGGCAGCCGGCGCTGTCCCTGTCATTTCCAGAATCGCAACCGCCGACCCCGTCGTGTTTCTCACCATTGACGATGGCTCC
>JBIIGP010000207.1:0-3967 GCA_044236415.1 Acidimicrobiales bacterium
CGCGTGAGTAACCGTCCAGGGGCAAAGAAGTCCTCTTCTCAAAAAGTCCGCGCCGCATCGAATGCAGGCAAAGGCAGTTCCACGAAGTGGATCTGGGTTGGCATCGTTGCGATCGTCTTTGTTGTCGGCGTGTTCGCCATTGCAGTTGGTCGCAGCAGTAGTTCCTCGGGCGGCGGCGCTTCTCCGAGCGGCGGCACCGTTGTGCCAAACGGAAACCTTGAATATGGCCAGATTGCAGTTTCGGGAACTGGGTTGACGCAGATTCCCGACTCAGGACCCGATCCCGCAGTGGGCACAGTGGTTCCGACGGTGACCGGCCAGCAGTTCGATGGCAAGCAGTTGACGATCGCTCCGAATGGCAAGCCGCACATCATCATGGTTGTTGCTCACTGGTGTTCGCACTGCCAGGCAGAGGTGCCTCGTGTTCAGAAGTGGCTGGACGCATCCGGAATGCCTGCCGACGTTGACCTCGTAACTGTTGCCACATCGAATGATCCTGCAAGAGGCAACTTCCCCGCCGCCGACTGGTTGCGCCGTGAAAAGTGGAGCGTCCCGACCATTGTCGATGACAAGCAGAATCAAGCCGGTAACGCGTTCGGGGTTTCAGGATTCCCGTACTTTGTCGTCACCGACGCACAAGGCAAGGTCGTTTACCGGACGAGCGGAGAAATCACTGAAGATCAGTGGAATGCTCTGCTCGAGGCAGCTCGTTCGGGTAAGGCTCCGGTCTGATCGCTTATCCGCAAGGGTTTTGAACGACGAAGCGCCCACCAAATGGTGGGCGCTTCGAGCGTTTTGTGGTGCCTCCGGTGGGGGTCGAACCCACGATCGTCGGATTAAAAGTCCGCTGCCTTAACCAACTTGGCCACAGAGGCGAGATGCGACACGTTACCGGTCTCCCCGGACCTCGCCGACGCCACAGGTAGCGTCTCGGTGTGCCTTCCGCCCCAGCGTCGAGCGACGCAGACGTCGAAACTGGGCCTGGCCGTGGCGTTCTTGGCTTTGCTCCGTGGATAGATGCGCTCGCGATGTGGGCGGTTGTATTCGTCGCGCTCTTCCTTGCCGTTTGGATCGGTTCCCGTGGGCCGTTTGCAACCTACGGCGGCGTCGACGAAGCACCGTATCCGGGTTCTGGCCTCTTTAGCGGTTGGTTCCGTTTCGATGGGAATTGGTACGCACAGATTTCAACCTCGGGTTATTGGTTTGCAGGAACCGATCGGCAATCGGCGGTGGCGTTCTTCCCGGCCTATCCCGGTGTGCTGTGGGGCTTGCATTCCGTCACAACCGTCTCGGTGAAGTTATTGGGTTCGTTGGTGACAATCGCGTGTGGTCTTGGAGCGTTACTTGCGATCTTCAAATGGTTCCGCGACCACGTCACCGATCGAGTTGCACGAGTCGCGCTCATCACCCTGCTCGTGTATCCGTACGTGTTTTATCTGTTTGGCGCGGTGTATGGCGACGCGTTGTTCCTGCTGGCAGCGGTGGGAGCATTTCTTCTTCTTGAACGTGATCACACGATCCTTGCGGGTCTCGCTGGCGCGGTTGCAACTGCGACTCGACCAGTTGGCATTGCGCTGATTATCGGACTCGTTGCCGTCGCGCTTTGGCGTCGACACGTCATCGAAGCAGGTGAATCGCGCTGGCGACCGCGCGTGTTGTGGCGACGATTGCGTCCAGCTGATGCGGGCGTGTTGCTCTCACTTGGCGGTCTCGTCGGCTACATGACCTATCTCGGTATTCGGTTTGGACATCCACTCGCATTCGATGAAGTCCAAAGCGCTCCGGGTTGGGATCAAGGCTCAGGACCACGAACATGGTTCAAGATCACCTGGTTCCAACAGATCAAGAATCTGCCTCGCTGGTTCTGGGATTGGCTTCAGAACGGCGACACCGCCACCTTCGAAAAGGTGCAGTACGCCGTCACCGTGATCCTGCAAGGACTCTTCGTGCTCGGGTTCTTGTTTCTGGCTTGGCAGGTGTGGAAGAAGTTCGGTTGGGGCTATGGCCTCTACTGCTTTTCAATGTTGGCGATTGCCCTGATTGGCACCAAGGACTTTCAGGGAACGGGCCGGTATTTGCTGGCGATGTTCCCGTGTTTCCTTGTGCTGGGCGGTTATTTGGCTGATCGTCGGATTCTGCGACGGACATGGTGGTCGATCAGCGGAATTGTGCTGCTGGCGGGGTGCTTCGCATTCGGGCGTGGCTACTACGTAGCCTGAGGCCATGGCGAATTTCGAGAGCCTCACGATCTTCTACCCAATGTGGAACGAGGAGGAGACAATTGGGCGGGCCGTTGCTGCAGCGTTTGACGCTGGTGATGCCCTCGTCGAGGCAGGAGAGATCGCTCGTTACGACGTTCTCATCATCAACGATGCCTCCACCGATTCCACCGGCAAGCTCGCAGATGAAATGGCGGCTGCCGATGAACGAGTTTCTGTCGTACATCATGAGACAAACAGAAAACTTGGTGGAACGCTGAAGACTGGTTTTGAGAACGCCAAAGGCGAGCTCGTGCTGTACACCGATGCCGATCTCCCGTTCGATATGGCTGAGGTCTCGAAAGCCGTTCGACTCCTGCGCATCTACGAAGCTGACGTTGTAAGCGCCTATCGATTTGATCGAACAGGTGAGGGCGGTCGTCGACTTATTTACAGTTACGTCTACAACCGCCTCATTCAAACAGTGTTCGGTCTTCGACTTCGAGATATGAACTTTGCGTTCAAGCTCATGCGGCGCTCTCTGCTCGACAACATTGAACTTCGCAGTGAGGGGTCATTCATTGACGTCGAGCTTCTTGCTCGTGCACAGAAGCTTGGTTTCAGCATTGTGCAATTCGGTGTCGATTACTTCCCTCGTACGCGCGGAATTTCAACACTCTCGTCGAACTCCGTGATCTTCAAGATTCTCCGAGAGATGTACGAACTCCGTAGCGAGTTGCAGGCGCTTGAACCGTTGCCCCTCGAGGTGCGACAGCCGTGGAATTCAGGAGGCGGAACTTCCTCGTGAGTTCTTCATCAGATGAGAGGCCGATCCTCATTGTTTCGGCCGATGACTTTGGTCTTACAGAACGAGTTTCTGAAGGGATCATCGATGCTCACGAACGAGGCGTGGTTTCATCGACTTCGATCATTGCTGTGGCCCCTGCGTTTGGGTCTGCCTCGAAACGCCTGCGTGACGTGCCGACGCTTGGCGTCGGCGCCCATTTCACAGCAGTTGGCGAAGACCCTCCGTTGCTTTCAGCCCGTGAGATTCCAACGTTGGTCGACAAGAACGGCAACTTCTGGACGAATTGGAAATCGTTCCTTCCTCGTGCAGCAGCGGGCCGCATCGATTTCGATGATCTCCGGCGAGAGTTTGGCGCCCAACTCGAAGCGATCAACTCGGCAGGCCTTGTTGTCGACCACTTCGATACCCATCAACACATTCACATGTGGCCAGCGGTAAGCGATGTTCTGCTTGAGCTCGGCGATGCGAATGACGTGCACGCCATTCGCGTCATGCGGTCCGACGCACGAGGCCCGGTCGGAGTCACCGTTCGCCGACTCGCTCGCCGACTTGAAAAGCAACTACGTGAACGCAACTGGGCGTGGACGGCTTCGGCCACTGGCCTTGATGGCGCTGGCTCAATGGGCCTAAGTGAAATGGTTGCGGCGGTTGAACGACTCGCATCGTCGGGAACTCCAAGCTCAGAACTCGCGAGTCACCCCGGGCTTCCCGATGATCCTGAGCGAGTTCGCTACCGGTGGAACTACATGTGGGATGTCGAATACGAAGCGCTGTGTTCCGAAACGATTCGTGTCGCAATCGACGAACTGGGCTTTCGGCTTGGCACTTTCGCTGATCTTCCCCGAGCGGGACTGTGAAGCCGCCTCAATCTGCTGCAGCGAAACGAGCGCGTGGGCTCTGGAAACAGTCGGCTCGGTCTGCGCGACTGCACACGACAATTCGTTGGTGGACGGCACCGTTT
>JBIIGP010000208.1:0-3943 GCA_044236415.1 Acidimicrobiales bacterium
CATTCATCGACGGTGTAGGTGCGATCGCGACCATGAAGAAATGTATCGACGAGTCCCGCGTCGAAGGAGAGGTCCGGAGCGATCTCGACGTAGCTCTGGATTGGATGTCCCTCAGGAAGTGAGCTGAGGGCTTCGCGGACTATCGCCACCGATGCTTGATCGCGTTGAAGGCCAAGTTCGCGGAACACCGACTGCAGCATTTCAACGCCGAGTCGCCCATAGGTTGCGTACAACATGATGGCGACGACGCCGTCGGGGCGAAGCGCACCAGCGAGCGACTTCAACCCGACAAGCGGATCGGCGAGGTGATGCAACACGCCGCTCGAAACGATGAGATCAAAACTCTGATCGAGCGAGTTCAGATTCTCGATGGGAAGTCGATGAAGCTCGAGGTTTTTAAGGTTGTAGGTGTTCTTTAAATACTGGTGATGGTCAAGTGAGGACTGGCTGACATCAATCGCCACGACCTTCGCATCGGGGTTTGCATAGGCAAAGACTGCGGCCTGATTGGTTCCGCATCCGGCAATCAGGATGTCGAGGCCAGACGCGTCATTGCCGGTGGGCCAAAACATTCGGTGAGCGATGCTCGGGTCAAACCATTGCCAGTTGTTTGCCATCCAGCCGGGCAAATCCATGATGGGTTCGGGGTAGACCCATTCTTCGTACTGGCTTGAGACAACATCGCCTAGTGGATCGAATGTCATGGAGTCGCTTCCCGAGTGAGGGCGGACTCCGAAATCTATTCGTGTGGACTTTGTCGCGTCCATGTCCAAGAAGGCTGGTCTAGCGTTCCCTTCGGAAACGAGGGGGACACATGGCAACGATGCGTGCATGGCGAGTTCACGAATACGGACAACCGACAGAGGTCTTGCGCCTCGACCAGGTTGAGATCCCCGTTCCCGGCCCCGGAGAAGTTCGGGTGAAGGCGCAAGCCATTCCGTTGAACCTCAATGATCTCGAACGCATCACTGGCGGCAACATGATGGTGCGGCCCGAATTCCCCTACAGCCCGGGCATGGAAGCGTTCGGTGTTGTCGACGCGTGTGGTGAGGGCGCCGAGGAGTGGATGGGCAAGCGCGTTGCTGCGGTGACCAAGCAGGCCTTTGGTGGTTTCGCCGAGTACGTCATTTGCCCCACGATCGCGGCATTTGAAATCGACGAAGCGATCCCGCTTCCCGATGCCGCTGCGTTGTTCTTCCCCTTCCACTTGGCATGGCTCGGGCTCATTGATCGCGCTTCGCTGAAAGCGGGAGACACAGTTCTGGTTCACGCCGGAGCGGGTGGCGCTGGATCAGCCGCAATTCAGATTGCAAAGGCCTTTGGTGCTCGTGTGTATGCAACCGCGGGCGGGCCGGAAAAGGTCGCGTTGTGCCGTGAACTCGGGGCCGACGTTGCCATCGATTACCTGACCGAAGACTTCAAGGCCATCGTGCTTGCCGACACCGACAACATTGGCGTCGACATCGTGTTCGACAACGTTGGCGAAGCCGTGATGGCCGACTCATTCGCGTGCACTGCGTACAACGGCACCTATCTCATGATGGGATTTGCATCGAACAAGGTTGTGGCCGACGAGAAGTTCATCGTTCCCCGTCAGGTGACTATGGGGAACTTCAAGTTGTGCGGCGTACTGCTCAACTATCAATCCGACGACATGGTCGGGCTCATCAAACAGGGCATGGGTTGGAATGTTGCGCCCCGAGAATTGGGCGAACTGGCAACTGCCGACATCGTTGAACTCGTGAAAGCGGGAACGGTGCGCGCCGTGGTGGGAAGTGCGCCGAGTTTCGAAGACCTTCCGGCGGCAATGGAAGCGATGGGCTCACGCAACACGACCGGCCGCGTCATCGTGATGCTCTGATCTTTCAGAGCGCTGACGTCATTCCGGCGGCAAGTCGAAGTGATCGATGTACTCGCGGAATTCGCTGCGCACCGCCGCAGGATCAATGCCGTATTGGTCAGGCTGGTAATCGTGAGTTCCGTGCACGCCAGGGGGGTTCGCTGCGATGAACGCCTGCATGCCGCGCGCTGCTTCGTCGGACATCGGTAAACCAAGCGCGTCGTAGATCTGGGTGATCACGCCGAACTGGTCAGTAATGAAATCGCGGAACATCATGTCGTAGAAGATTGCGTCTGGATACTCCTGCGCTTTGCGCACGTTGACCCCATGCATCAAGACGTCTCGAAGTCTCGGAGTCCAGTCGGCGGCAACTCCACGGGGATCGACATTGTCGCTTCCAACACTTCGCACAATGGTGGTGAGTGAGGCATAGGACGTCATTGATTTCACTGGATCGCGATGGGTGAACACGATGCGCGCATCGGGGTACGTGGCCAGAAGGTGTTCGAGCCCCCAAAGATGGGCGCCGGTCTTCAGTACCCAGCGGTCCTGCATGTTGAACGCCTGCATGTGCTGCAGTTGTTGTAGGTGGAAGTCGTAGACGTTTGACCAATCAGCATCGCGATCAGTCCAGTCTTGGTAGCTCGAAACATTGAACTGATTGTGAAACAGCGGCGTACACATTGATTCACCCATGAGCGTGACGCACTCTTGGGTGAGTTCCGCCCCGAGCGGGTGAATTGCTTTGAGCTGCTGATCTTCGATGGGAGGCATGGTTGCTGCGCACATTGCGATGCGGGGATCGGTGGCGAATGTTTCTGCACGAGGCGGGGGAGACGGGAACATGCATTCCCATGTGAGTGGTGCACGGTTGGCCGGATCCTGGGCGAGGATGTCGTGCAAGATCGTCGTGCCCGTGCGAGGCATACCGATGATGAAGACGGGATTTTCGATCTTTTGTTGCGCGATTTCGGGGAACGCAGCGCGGTCGGCGGTGTAGTTCAGCCGGTTCACGGTGTGGAGCAATGCTCGTTCGCTGGCGATGAATTCACCTGTGGGATTGAGTTGCGCGTCGGCATTGAGCGAATCCATGAATCGGCCAAGACCTTCAAGGAAGAATTCACTGCCGTCACCCAGATCGGTTCGTCCTCCTGCGCGTTGAGAGGATTCAGCGAGAATGGCGTCAACGTTGAGATCGGTCATGGACCGACCGTATCGCTCCAGAGTTGATGGGGTGTCCGATTTCGTGGTCCGGAGAATGGGAGCGACACGCTTGAGCCGGGCCTGCTCGCAGCGGCATAGGCAGCGCTGAGAACGTCAAGAACTCGGCGACCAAATCGTGCATCGATTGGCGATGGTGCTCCAGCTACAACATCACGCAGCGTCAACATTTGGTCGATGTATCCGTAATGCTCGAGATGTGGATCGGCAATGCCAGTGAGGGCCGGAAGGGCGACAGGCTCACCGTTGTGCTCGATGCCCGGCTGGGGCATGAGTTCGGTGCGCACAACACCGCTATCGCTCGAGACTTGGATATCCCACACCGCATGTGGGTTGGTCCAGTTCGTTTCAATGCGAGCGCGCATGCCCGAAGCGAAGGTGATCAACAC
Source organism: Acidimicrobiales bacterium (assembly GCA_044236415.1). GTDB lineage: Bacteria > Actinomycetota > Acidimicrobiia > Acidimicrobiales > Acidimicrobilacustridaceae > Acidimicrobilacustris. The sequence goes on from JBIIGP010000208.1 coordinate 3,451, forward strand.
CTCGGCGGCATCATCGACTTCGATGTCTGCAGAATGGCTCATCGTTGCTTCAACCGACACCGGTGCATCTGCCCCGGCAAGGAGCAATGCAAGCGCGACGGCATGCGATCCGAGATCGAACAGGACGCCGCCACCGCGGGCAGGGTCGAGGAACTCTCCCCAAGAGGGCCTCGGTGAGAGTTGACGAATCTCGATGAAATTGAGTGCGCCGATACCGCTCACTAATTGATGTGTGTGGACGACCAAGGGGGAGAAGGCGAGGTTTTCGGCGTAGACGACCTGGCCACCGGCATCGACGATCGCGTCAGCTTCGGCAAGGGTGGTCGCAAGCGGCTTCTCAACGAGCACCACCGCCCCTGCTCGAAGGGCCTGCAAGGTGTCGGCAGTATGACGGTCCGGGGGCGTGCACACCACAACGGCGTCGGCGCCCGCTGGTAGGTCCTCAAATGCGACCACCGCTGCGCCCACCTGGCCGGCCCGCTCTGTTGCTCGC
>JBIIGP010000209.1:0-3919 GCA_044236415.1 Acidimicrobiales bacterium
AGACGCCATTGAGGAACTTTCAGATCTCTTCCTCTTCCTCGCCGACAACGATTTTGCCGGCTACTCGCCTACGTATGAACAACTCGCACGCTCAATCTCCGCCGATACAAAACTTCTCGAATTCGTCGAATCCTCAGCGCATCCCAATGCGCGCCGGGGCCGAGTCCCAGTTCTTTTCTTTGCTGCGACTCACGATCGAATTCTCGCCAATCCCGAATGCGAAATTGCCGCGGTCTATCGCGGCGAGTCCGATGCCGATCCAATGACTTCGTTCTTGGAGCTCATCGATCAAGAACGCGATGCCATCATCGAAAACATGCGCACACGATCAGTGCAGACCAATGAGGTCGGGAGAAGCGCAGCGCTCGCACTGGCATTCGGCCGCGCTACTCAAGATGTTTCCGATGCACTCACACTCTTTGAAATTGGCCCAAGCGCTGGACTCAACCTCTTCATTGATCGCTTTCACATCGATTACCCCCGCAACGACAGGACCTTGGCGGCCGTCGGCCCCGACACATCAACCGTTCGCCTTCGTTGCGAAGTGCGCGGTCCCAACACGCCACCACTTCCAACCGTCGGTTTCGAGCTGAAAGCGCGTAACGGGCTCGACCCGATGCCAATCGATGTGCGCTCCGATGCCGAATGCCGCTGGCTTCAAGCATGCATTTGGCCAGGCGTCCCTGATCGCCCTCAGCGACTCTCCGCAGCACTCGACATTGCGCGTCAATCGCCGCCTCGGCTCATCGTCGGTGACGCCGTTACCGATCTCGCCGTTTCGCTCGATGAGATTCCAGAGTCTGATCACCTCATCGTTTTCTCGACCTGGGCCCTGGCCTACATCAATGCCGATGGACGCCAGACAGTGCTCGACACGATCGACCAACGCGGCGCCACCCGCGACCTCGACTTCATCACCTTTGAAGAGCCACGATTCACACCTTGGGTCCAACCCGCCGAAGCTGGCGTCTTTGAGCAGTATCTCGGCGAAGGCACTCCGACGCAGCTAAGCCTGCGATCATGGCGCAGTGGCGTTTGCACAACGACGGCACTTGCAATTGCGCATCCGCACGGACGATGGATTCACTGGCTGGAGGAGAACCATGGCTGACTGGGTACTGAAACGAACCGCAGCGCGAGTTGTGGTGCTCGACCAACATGGCCACGTCCTTCTTCTCGAAGCTCGCGATCCTGCCGATGCATCGAAGGGCCAATGGTGGGAAATCCCCGGCGGCGGAATCGAACAAGGCGAAACAAGCGCTGAAGCGGCTCGTCGTGAGCTCTATGAAGAGACCGGCATCGTCGAAGCCGAAATCGGACCATGCGTCTGGACCCAACATTCGAAGTTCACATTTGCGGGCTGGAAATTCGATCAGCATGAGCACGTTCATGTCGCTTGGACCGACCGCATTGATCTCTCCACTCGCAAACCCGGCGGTCTCGAAGCTTTCGAAGCAATGGCCTTCGGCGGCCATCACTGGTGGGGTTTGGATGAACTCTTGGAATCCGATGTTCAAGTACTGCCCCGCCGATTACGCGAGTTCCTTCCCGATGTTGTTTCTGGAAACCTCCCTGCCGAACCACTCGACATCACCCATATCGATCCAGATATGTGGTTCTGAATATGTCACCGAACAAACGGGTCTTCCTACGCGGTTGCATGAAACGCTGCCCTGTCTGTGGGCAGGGTCATCTCTTTCGCCGCTGGTTCACGATGCTCGAACGCTGCCCCAAGTGCGATCTGAAGTTTGAACGAATTGAAGGGCACTGGACTGGTGATCTCGGCATCAACACAATCGTGAGTTTCGGCGCACTTCTCATCGTGCTTCTGGTCGGGTTTCTTGCCTTCTGGCCGACACCACCCATTGTTGCGATCATCGTCGCTGCGATTGCTGCAGCGGGACTACTTCCCCTGGCGTTCTTTCCATTCTCGAAGACGATTTGGCTCGCACTCGACATCTTGATGCGACCAATTGAACCCGGCGAAGTGCGCCCCGGCTTCGGGCCACAAGCAGACACCATCTAGCCTTCGGTTGATGCCGACTGAACCTTCAACCACCGACTCCGCGCCCGCCGGAGACACGAAGGTCGATGTCCTCGTGGTCGGAGCAGGTCCTTCCGGTTGCGCTGCTGCACTCACGCTCTCTCGTGCAGGTCACACCGTTGTCGTCATCGACAAAGCAAAATTTCCGCGCGACAAGATTTGTGGAGATGGGCTCACGACCTCGGCACTGCGCGAACTCGATGCTCTCGGTCTCGACCCAAAGACTGTGCCCTCGTGGGTCAGCGTTGACGATGTCGTCGTCCGATCGCCCAGCGGTCGTGAAGTTGTCTTCCCGATGCCACGAGACAACGGAACCTACGCGGCGGCGAGCCGCCGACAAGACCTTGACCTGGCACTCGTTCAACTTGCTCGATCTGAAGGTATTGAGATTCGCGAGAACGTCGCTCTGTCCTCGATGACACAAAGCGATTCCTCAGCAACAGTTCTCACCGATGTTGGCGACACCATTACGGCCTCCTATGTCATTGCTGCCGACGGAATGTGGTCGCCAACTCGCAAGGCACTTGGCATCGCACGACCTGGCTACCGCGGTGAATGGCACGCGTTTCGTCAGTACTTCAAAAACGTTTCACCGCGCGCTTCCAGCGAACTCATCGTTTGGTTCGAACCCGATCTTCTCCCCGGCTATGCGTGGTCGTTCCCCCTTGCCGATGGAACCGCGAATATCGGATTTGGGATTCTGCGCGACGACAGTTCGTACAAAGTCAGCGATATGGGGCCACTCTGGCGCGAACTTCTCGCCCGACCCCATGTGCGTGAGTTCCTCGGTCCCGATGCCGAACCGGAAAGCCCACACCGGGCCTGGCCCATCCCCGCACGAGTCGATCGCATCGCTCTTACGTGCGAGCGCACCCTCTTCGTTGGCGACGCAGCGGCAGCCACCGATCCAATGACAGGTGAGGGAATCGGTCAAGCGCTCCTCACCGGCCGCTGGGCCGCCGAAGCAATCATCTCCAATCCCACAAACGTGGCTGCGTGTGCCTCGGCCTATGAACACTCGGTTGAGACAGAACTCTCCGTTGACCATCGGTTCGCTGAGCGTCTCATGACCATCCTCCGGCGGCCGCTTGGCGCCCGAGGTGCCGTTCGCATCGCCGGGATGAGCGGTTGGACACGTCGCAATTTTGGCCGCTGGCTCTTTGAGGATTACCCACGCGGTCTTTTGCTGACACCCCGGCGCTGGCATAGGGGCATGCTCACCGGCCCGGGGGCGTACCGTGGCAATCATGCGAACTCGGCTGACTGACCTTCTCGAAATCGAACATCCAGTAATGCTCGCCGGCATGGGGGGCGTGAGTTATCACGAACTTGTTGCCGCTGTGAGTGAGGCAGGTGGTTTCGGGTGCATGGGGGCGTCAACAATGAACCTCGACCGAATGGTCGAACAAATGCATCTTGTTCGCGCCGCAACAAACAAACCTTTCGGCGTTGATCTTCTTACCGCTGCACCGGGCGATATGCCGGCACAGGTGCAAGCCATCATCGACAATGGCGGTCGCGTGTTTGTTGCCGGTCTCGGAGTTCCGCGTGACGTGGTCAACCTCTGTCATGACAACAACGTTCTCGTCGCGAGCATGTGTGGAAAGGTTCGACACGCAGTCGCCGCGGTTGCTGCCGGTTGTGATCTCGTCATCGCCCAAGGAACTGAAGCTGGCGGACATACAGGCACGGTCGCCACGATGGCGCTCGTTCCTCAAATCGTTGATGTCGTCGAAGACAAGGTTCCCGTTGTCGCTGCTGGTGGCCTGTTCGACGGTCGCGGTCTCGCAGCTGCGCTCAGCCTTGGCGCTGAAGGCGTTTGGATGGGAACGCGTTTCATTGCGACACCCGAAGCATGGGGAACGCCCGGGTACA
>JBIIGP010000210.1:0-3916 GCA_044236415.1 Acidimicrobiales bacterium
CGTGTCGTGGTCAATCATTTCGCACCGTCCCGAAGGTTTCGCCCACTTCCGAACCGAAAATCGGTCGGAATCTTGTGGCCGAAGTCACATGGTTAGCGAGGACGGCCAGAATCGGCAAATCTCGTGAGTGATGACCCCCACCAGCAGGGCAGTCAGTCGCTGGGCCCCGGCCCTCATCTGGCTGTCACTCCCCCTCACCGCAGGCACTTCGTTCGCTCACGCCCTCGACCAACGCTCGGCGCCCGTCACGCTCACGGCTGCAATTGGGCTGTGGTCGATTTGGGTTATCGGCCTGATCGCAGCACTCGCTCCCAGTTCGGTTTCACTCACCACGATGCGAATTGTCATGCCCGCTTCCGTCGTGGCTGCCGCATGGGCTGCACTTCTCGCTCCCAACGGGGCGGACCTCGCGGAATCATTTGCGCTTGGCGTTACGTCAATGTGCGCGGTGCTTTCACTTTCCGCCCCCGTTGGCTACACGTTCATCAACGGTTCGTCCTACGGCGATGAGCGAAGGTTCCCGCTACGACCTCCCGGCCCGGTCGTTCTCGGTCCGCTTGAACTTGTCTGGGTTGCGATGGTCGCGAGCTTTCTGGCGGGACCACTCCTCCTTGCGGCCAAACAATGGATCTCGGGCGCAATCATCAGCGTGCTCGCCGTTGGTCTCTGCGTTGCAGGAGCGCGAGCACTCCACCAACTCTCGAAGCGTTGGCTCGTCTTTGTGCCCGCCGGCCTTGTTCTTGTCGACCGAACGACACTCCTTGATGCGCTTCTGGTTCAGCGTCACGTCGTGAGTTCGATCGGTATTGCCGAAGAGGATTCTGCGGCCACCGACCTCAGCGCAGGCGCCATCGGTCTGCAGGTTGAGTTACGCCTCTCAACCACCGACTCAATCATTCCGACACCGGCACGACGCGACCGCCACAAGATGATCGAACCGATCGATGTTGATGCAGTTCGATTCACGCCGAGCCGTCCCGGCTGGGTCCTTGACGCAGCAAAAGAACGTCGGCTTACCGTCGACTGACCAATCCCCCGCCGACGACAAGATCGTTGTCGTACAACACAATGCTTTGACCAGGGGCAACGCGACGTGTCGGAGACTCCCAGATCAGTTCGAGCCCCGCGTCGGTTTCTCGGAGTTCGCTAATTGCAAGTGACTCACCGTGAGCACTTGCCTGCGCCGAGACTGTCGTTGAGATCAGCGTTTCAGATCGGGCACTTTCATCGACCCACGTAAACGAGCGCAAGAGTTCGCCCGAGACATCAAGTCCCTCAGGTGCGCCAACCAGAACGGTGCGATTTGGCACGTCGACATCGAGTGCATAGCGAGGACGACCATCGATACCGATGCCGAGGCCACGACGTTGTCCAATCGTCACGAGTTCCACCGCGTCGACAGAACCCAATTGGGTTCCGGTTTCGTCAACCAGTCGCGCTGGGTGCATTTCGATCCGGTTCCCAAGAAATACTCGGCGTCCCCCGCCCGTATGTGAAATGAAACAGACGTCTTGGCTGTCGGGCTTACCAGCAGTGCGGAGACCAAGTTCGGTTGCACGTTCACGCACTTCGTCTTTGGTCAGTCCTCCGATTGGCAACATGATTCGCTCAAGTTGTGTGGCCGTGAGCATGTGGAGCACGTAACTCTGATCTTTTGCGAAATCGGCGCCACGAGTCAGGCGGGGAAGACCTGAAGATGACCGCACGATCTGGGCGTGATGGCCAGTCGCAACCATGTCGAAGCCCAGGGCATCGGCTCGAGCCATTAAACGATCGAACTTGAGGTGACGATTGCACTCAATACATGGATTGGGCGTTATTCCACGTGCATGATCGGCGACGTAGGGCTCGACCACGTCACGATCAAAATCTTCGGAGAAGTTGAAAACCAAATGATCGATGTCCAACTGCTGGGCGACGCGACGCGCATCGTCGACGTCGCTCACCGAACAACATCCAGAATCAGATTCACCACCCCACAGCTTCAGGGTGACGCCCACGATCTCATGCCCTTCGTCGCGCAACATTGCAGCAGCAACTGAGGAATCAACACCTCCGGACATCGCAACCATGACCTGCATAATCAAATTCCAAACTGTCGGAGTCGTTCAACCGCTGGCGGAATCACGGCAAGAGCTTCGTCGACATCAGCCTGTGTGCTGGACCAACCCAACGACAAACGCAGCGAACCGCGCGCCAATTCTGTCTCGACCCCCATCGCCCCCAGGACATGAGAGGACTGCAGCGCACCACTGGCGCACGAGGATGCCGCCGAGGCAGAGACTTCACCGCGTTCAAGCAAGAACAGAAGCGCTTCGCTCTCAACACCTGGAATGCAGAGATGAGCGATGCCTGCCGCTCGTTGCGAACGATCGGCGCCAGCAGTCTCAACTGACCCTGGCAGCGCAGCGAGCAAGCCATCGAGAAGTTGGTCGCGCAGTTTGCCAACTCGGTCGATATCGGCATTTCGATCCTCAGCCGCAAGACGAGCCGCAGTCACCATTGCAACAATCCCAGGAACGTTCTGGGTCCCTGAGCGACGCTCACGCTCCTGGCCTCCCCCGAGTTGGCGAGCAGTAAGCGCAACACCGGCACGAACAACAAGAGCGCCCACGCCCTTTGGTCCACCGAATTTGTGCGCGCTCAAGCTGAACGAATCGAAGGCTGCGCATGCTTCAGCAATATCTGTCCAGCAGAACGCTTGCACCGCATCGGAATGAAGCACCGCATCCGGTGCAGAAGTGCGCACGACCTTCGCAAGAGCTCCGAGATCAGAAATAACACCGGTTTCATTGTTGACGACCATGAGCGAGACAACCCTCACTGGCCCTTCGTGAAGCACTTGCCGAAGTTCCGCAGGATCAATCGCTCCATTGCGATCGACGCCGACGACACGTCCGCCAAGAGCTTCAACGGGATCAAGAACAGCGTGGTGTTCCACTGCACTGCAGACAGGAACGCCATCGGCCGAACCAAGACCGAAAATGGCGAGGTTGTCCGATTCAGTGCCGCCACTCGTGAAAATAATGTCGCCTGGTTCGGCCCCAACGAGTGCGGCAAATTCCTCACGAGCGTCATCGACAGCGCGACGGGCATCTCGAGCGAACCGGTGGGCACCCGATGGATTAGCGAATCGCTCGGAAAGGAACGGCAGCATCGCCTCAATCGCTTCAGGGCGCATTGGCCCTGTCGCAGCGTGATCGAGATACGACGTCATGGCTCAAGGGTACCGGTGGGCTGGCATCGCCATCACGGGCAGACTTCTCGGGTGACCACCAGCCACCCGAGCGACCCCAGCACCTATGGCCGGTCATTCGCCGACGTCTACGACGACTGGTACGCGACCTCGTTCGAGACCGACGCCGCCGTCCTTGCGTTGGCGCACCTCGCAGGTGCTGGAGCCGTCCTTGAACTTGGCGTTGGGACAGGGCGACTCGCCATTCCCCTCGCCCATAGCGGGCTGCGCGTTGTGGGACTCGACGCTTCACAAGAAATGCTCGACCGGCTCCAACTCGCCGCTCCACCTCAAATGGTTCACCCCGTACTTGGAGATATGGCCGACATCGAGGGCTCATTGCGAAACGCGAAGTGTGACGAGCATTTCACGCTCATCTTCTGTGCTTTCAACACACTGCTGAATGTTGACAGTTTCGATGCACTCGTTCGCTGTTTCCGAGGCAGTCGACAGGTCCTCGCGCCAGGAGGACATGTCGTGGTCGAAGCGTTTGTTCCAGTCGACGAATCGACGATCCCCTCTCATTCGCTTTCCCCCGCAAGAGTCACAACAGACGCCGCTGTCTTCATCGAAACGACCTACGACAGAGAACAATCGCGACTTCATGGTCGACACATTGAGGTTCAATCTGGAGGGGTCACAGTTCGGCCTTGGTCTGTTCTCATCTGCGGACCCGAGCAA